>DATDKB010000322.1:0-6557 GCA_036520255.1 Rubrobacter sp.
GGACATCGGGTTGCGCGGGGGTGCGCGGGGAACGCCCGAACCCGGGGTAGTCTGGCGCCACAACTCGGCGGTCCCCCGAGAACGCTTTCATCTGGAGCTCGAACATCCTGCCGTTCAACGGAAAAGCGTGGAGTAGTACCAAGGGATCACCCGTTCCCTCCCCCAAGTCCCTGTAGGACATCGACATGCCGGAGGTTCTGTGCTCCATTACGTTGCTCCTTTTTGGCTGGTCAGCACTTCAGCAATTTCAGCCGCTCAGCTTCTGGTCCTGTGGTGACCTGCTCCGTGAAACTACTGCCACTGTTGATGGTAACGTTTTCGGCGGAGCGTTTCCGAGCGCACCTTTTTTCTGATGCTTATTGCAATGCTTTTGCGAGGCGGCTTACCCCGTCGCGTGTCTGATCTTCGTCTACCGCGGCGTAGCCTAGCATGAGGCCTCCCCGACCGTTCTCGTGGGTTGTGTAGAGCGAGATCGGGGGCGCTTCGACGCCTTGCTGGGCGGCCCGGCGCGAAGCTTTCTTGTCGTCTTCGCCTTCGGGGAGCCATCCTACGAGGTGCATGCCTGATTTCGTGGGGCTCGCGTCGAGCAAACCGGGCAGTCGGTGTGAGATCTCCTCGACCAGCTTCTCTTGCCTGGCGGCGTAGAGGGCGCGCATTCGGCGCAGGTGCCTGCCTAAATGTCCGGCGGCGATAAACTCGGCGAGCACGGCCTGCTCCGCGGTTGGCGGATGCCTGTCGGTGAGCTCGCGGGCCGCCGTGAAGGCATCAACGAGATCGGGCGGGACGACCAGGTAGCCGAGCCTGAGCGCGGGGAAGAGGACCTTGCTGAAGGTGCCCACGTAGATGACGCGCTCTTCGGTGTCCAATCCCTGAAGCGCCTCGAGCGGGCGTCCCGTGTAACGGTACTCGGAATCGTAGTCGTCTTCGATCACCCACGCCCCAGAACGCCGCGCCCACCCGAGCAATTCCAGTCGGCGGGCGAGGCTCATCGTTACGCCGAGCGGGTACTGGTGCGAAGGCGTCACGCACGCCAGACGCGCTTCCGGCTCGCGTTCTACACCCGACGCGACGACCAGTCCTTCTTCATCGACGGGAACGGGTACGAGGCGGGCGCTGGATCCGGAGAGGGCACCGCGGGCGCCCATGTATCCGGGGTCCTCGACCCAGACTGCGTCACCGGGGTCGAGGAGCACGCGCGACGCGAGGTCAAGGGCCTGCTGCGAGCCGGAGACCACTATGACCTGCTCCGGCTCGCACCTCACGGCCCGCGCCGCCCCGAGGTGGGCCGAGATCTCCCGCCGCAGCGGCCAGTACCCCGCCGGGTCCCCGTAACCAAGCAACGCCCCCGACGGCCGCCGCCACACGTTGCCCGAGATCCTGCGCCACACCCCATAAGGAAACTCGTCGAGCGCCGGCACGCCAGGCCTGAATGCCCGCGGAGTCCCTACGTCTCTGACCGCGGTCGTCGGGGTCGCCGCAAGCAAGGTTCCACGCCTGCTGAGTCCCCGCCCGGAGCGCGGGGAACGGGACTCGACCGGCGCGGCCCGGACGCCGAGCAACTCCTCTGGCAGGGAGCTGGCGACGTAGGTGCCCGAACCGACCTTTCCGTCCAGATACCCTTCGGCGAGCAGGCTCTCGAAAGCCGTCACCACGGTCGTGCGGGATACACCGAGCTCGGCGGCGAGCGCGCGCGTCGAGGGCAGCCGCTCTCCGGCACGGAGACGGCCGGCAAGGATGCCCGACCTCAGCTTCTCGTAGAGCTGGCGGTGGATCGGCACCATCGACGAAACGTCAAGTGAGATCCAGACCGGCACCTCCGCCTGCCTCTTGGCCACGCTACTCCTCCGGACGCTCGAACCATAATGGTCTGGTCGATAGACATGATAGTGGATCTGGCGCAAGGGCCACCTTCCGCTACCATATCCTTCGATGAATTCCGACCGGAGGATGAGTAGCATGTGGGAAAATTTGACGAGCGTGTTGGACGGGACGGACGTGCGCCTAGAGCCGCTGGCACCCCGGCACGAGGAAGGACTCTTCGGGGCAGCGCAGGATGAGAGGATCTGGCGCTGGATGCACTACGACGCCAGCGAATCCAGAGACACGTTCCACGCGTGGCTTGACGATGCCCTGGCCGCCTCCGAGGCAGGTACGGAGGGCGCTTTCGCCACCGTGGACGCGCAGACGAACCAGCCTGTTGGCAGCACGCGATATCTCGCTCTCCGTCCCGAGCATCGGGTATTGGAGATCGGGTGGACCTGGCTCGCGCCCGCCTACTGGCAGACCGGCGCGAACGTCGAGGCGAAGCTGTTGATGCTTGAGCACGCCTTCGAAGACCTTGGGTGCCTGCGCGTCGAGTTCAAAACAGACGCCCGAAACGACCGCTCACGCGCAGCCCTTGCGGCCCTTCCGGCGCAGTTCGAGGGCATCTTCCGCAAGCACATGCTCGTGCGTGGCGGCGAACGCCGCGACTCGGCCTACTACAGCATCATCGACGACGATTGGCCCGGGGTCAGGGAAAACCTCGGGCGGCGGCTAGCCGTTACTCGAAAGCAAACCGTATGAGCGAGGGGAGAACTACGGTCGGGCGGCGCAGAACTACCGTCGCTGAGGCCATGAAACTGTTGCCGGGGCCCGGCGGAGAGCGGTTTGCGAAGGTGCTTGGGCACGGGAGCATGGAGGTCGAGGTCTACGCGCCGCGCGGCACTGACCCCCAGACGCCGCACACCCGCGACGAGCTGTACGTGGTCGTCAGCGGAAGCGGGGAGTTTGTCAACGGGCCCGAGCGCCACGAGTTTGGTCCCGGCGACGTGCTGTTCGTGCCCGCCAGCGTCGAGCACCGCTTCGAGGACTTTACCGACGACCTCGTGGTGTGGGTCGTGTTCTACGGCCCGGAAGGAGGGGAGGCCCCGTGACTGTGCGCCTGCACGACTACCTGCCGTCGGGGAACGGCTATAAGGTCAGGCTGTTGCTAACGCAGCTAGGCACCCCGATCGAGCGTATCGAGTACGACATTACCCGGGGCGAGACGCGAACGCCGGAGTTCCTCGAAAACGTCAACGCGAACGGGCGCGTACCCGTGCTCGAGACGGAAGAAGGCAAATTGTTGCCCGAATCCAACGCCATCCTATTCTACCTCGCCGGAGGCACCCCGTTTCTCCCGGACGACCGTCTCGGAAAGACTCGTGTCCTGCAATGGATGTTCTTCGAGCAGTACAGTATATTTTCACAGAACACCTGGATTCGCCTTCTTTGCCTTACTGACCGAGGAAGCTTCCAACGTGCGATTGACGCTGAACAAGGTGGGAGAGTCCCTCGAGTTGTTGAACTGATTGCGGAGTAGGTGGACTCTCGGAAGTCCGCACAGTCCCAGCTTAGCCCTGCGTTATGGGTATGTGCCCCGGCTGCTCCCGCACCCGCTCGAGCCAAGCCCTGATGGCGGGGAAGCCATCGAGGTGGAAGCCTCCTTCATGGGCGACGTGGGTGTAGGCGTAGAGGGTGATGTCGGCTATCGAGTAGCGGTTGGCGACGAAGAAACGGCGGTCTCGGAGATGTCCCTCCATCACCCCGAGGGTGTCGTATCCTAGTTTCCGCTTGGTCTCCAAGGAGAGCCGACGATCCTCGTTCATCGCTACGTTGTGGGTCATCCAAAACCGCAAAGTGGCGATGTTGGGCTCGTGGCTGTATTGTTCGAAAAACATCCACTGAAGGACCTGTGCCCGTCCGAAGCGGTCATCGGGGATGAAGGTAGTGCCCTCAGAAATGTAAAATAGGATGGCGTTCGACTCGGGGAGGAAGCGTCCATCCTCGGTTTCGAGCACAGGCACCCTGCCGTTCATGTTCACCTTCTCGAGGAACTCTGGGGTCCGCGTCTCGGCCTCGTCGATGTCGTACTCCACTCGCTCGAAAGGAATGCCGAGTTGCGCGAGGAGCAGGCGCGGCTTGTAGCCGTTCCCAGAGGAGAGGTTGTCGTGCAGTCGGATCACGTTTGGCTCCCTTGTCAGAGGCCTGCTGCTGCGAGCATGCTAGCGGGGCGCTGCGATCAAGTCCATCGGCATGCACCTGAGTGCGTGGAAGCGGCGTTCTCGGAAGTTCGCGGTAGCAAGCACGGCGCTGCCCGACATGACAAGCACGACGGTCAGCGCCGTCCACTCGTAGCCCAGCGAGGATAGCCTCGCGTGCAGGTCCTCTCTTCGCCCGGCTTCGCCTGAGCCTTCTTCCCCTTTTTTGCCATGGCCCGCATGGTAGCGCGACCGGGTTCGGGGCGCAAAAAATGCGCGCGTGGTGTTGCGGATTTCGTGCGGTCCGATTCACGCCATAGGCGCTTGGCGCGGGATCTCGCGACCGTTTATGCTTGCTCCTCGTCGTGCAAAGAACGCGGCGTGGCCGATGAGCCTCGCCCTCTCCTTTAGAAAGGGGTACGCAAGTGGCGTTTAGCAGCAGAAGAGTGTGGGTCCTCCTGGCCTTGGTGGTGGCGTTGGGCGTCGTCTTTTGGGGTGCCGTGGGCTTCGCCTCGCCCAAGAAGGATGCGACCAACCACAAAAACGAAAAGGGACGTACCCTGACCGTCTTGATCAAGAAGTCCAGGGATGACGCGGTCGTGGACGTGGGGGACCGAGGCCTCAGCCACGGCGACATGCGCGTGGTCAACGCCCCGCTCTACGACGAGAGCGGCGAGCACAGGGTCGGGCGCATCGACGTGTACTGCGTCACGACCGACCCCGCCGACGAGCCCGACGAGGAGGCCAACATGGCGGAGTGTACCAACACCTACACCCTGCCCGGCGGAGAGATCGACACCCAAAGCGTGACCGCCTTCCCCAAGCTCCCCGCCCCGCCGCCCAAGGCCATCGATGCCATCACGGGCGGCACGATGAAGTACGAAGGTGCACGGGGCGAGGCAGACGCAAAGACGCTCGGAAAAAGGACGTTCATCACTTTCCACTTCGTCGACTAGCCCAGCGGGCCGTAGGCCGGGACAAGGGGGGCGGGGTTTCCCATCTTCGCATAAGAGTAATTCTGCGAACTTCGCGTTGACGGCGTTCTAAGCAGTTCGCAAACGAATTTTGTAATAAATACTGCAATTGAGTGATGCGCCCAGCACATCTCTTATGTTGCCATGGTAAATTAAGATACATCCAGCACAAGGTAGAGGCTTTGAACCCCGCCCTATGGAAGACGGGCACTCGAGAGGGTCTGGGGAGCCAGTGGTGCGACCGGCTACCTTCTATCCCTCAAGAAGATAGGGAGAAAGGGGTCGTGGTCGGGGTATGTGTTTTCCTCCTAATACCTGACAGACCCGCCTTTGAAGCAGCACTTACCTACGAACAACAGGAGGACGGATAGATGATGAAGCCATCGACCTTACTGCTGACGGTGATTACAGCAGCGATGGTCTTGGCCCTAACGATGGTAGCCATGGACCTGCCGGTGTTCGCCGGTGGCGGAGGCGATGACGAAGAGCACGAGAGCGCGAGCGGTGGTGCTACCAGGAACGGTCAGATCGTCTTTCGGCGCTACTTCAATGCTGAGCAGACCAAGGGCGCTCTCTTTGTAATGAACCCCGACGGAAGCCACATCCGCCAGATCACCCACCCCCCAAAGGGCTGGTTGGATAACGTACCGGCGTGGTCTCCCGATAGGCAGAGGACCGCCTTCGAGCGCTTCAAGACCGACGAGAGCACGAGCCGGGTCATGGTCGTAAACCCCGACACTAGCAATACGCGCGCCGTCGTGCCATGCACGGGGCGATGCGTGTATGCCTTCGGTCCCGATTTCTCACCCGATAGCCGTTCGATCGCATATAGTCGCACGGTTGCCCCGCCAAACGCGCAGGATCCGCCGGTGTGGAAGCTTTACTCGGCGATCTTTATCGTGGGGCTGGACGGGAGCGGTTCTCACCAGGTAACCAGTACTCCAAAGCGCCACAAAGGAAAGCTGGGGACAGAGACCGGGGATCCGGCTTTCTCGCCTAACGGCAAGATGCTCACTTTCGTGCGCACCCTCTCCCAAAAGGAGAAGGACCCTAACGCCGTGTTCGTCCAGCCGATCGGCTCCCTAGAGGACGCTCAGCGGATCACGCCCTGGCAGATGAACTGTCAGGATCACCCCGAGTTCTCTCCAGACGGCAAAGTGGTGCTCTTCCGCTGCTTGCCCAATGGTGAGGAGGGTCCCGCAAACCTCTACTGGATCCACCCCGACGCCACGGGCTTACACCAGCTAACCCACGCGCCACCCGATAAGCAGTACCTTGGCTCTAGCTTCTCTCCAAGCTTCCATAAAGGGGAGGGCTGGATAACGGTTGGACGCACATCCGGCTATGGCAAGAAGGGCAACGCAGACGTGTTTCGTATCCTGATCGATGACGGCGAGGTAGTGCGCAAGGTGAACCTCACCAAGAGCGCGATCTGGGATAGCGCACCTGACTGGGGCACCCACCCGCCTGTTGGTTAGAAGAGGATCGGGGATAGCTTTAGATGAGGGCCAGGCTCTTTAGCAGCCTCGGCCCTTCTTGTTGCCCTTATTCACCGGAGTGCGTGGAAGGGAGGGACTAGTTG
>DATDKB010000323.1:0-8779 GCA_036520255.1 Rubrobacter sp.
CGTAGGCATCAGGCTTCAGCAGGGCTCGGAGAAGCCCACGGTACACATCGACACCCGATACCGGGCGCGTGCAAACGGTACGGCGGACCCGCCAACGCTCACGGGCCCACGTCTTCGACTGCACGTAGGTTCCCGCTTCCGTGGGAATGACGGATGAGGAGACTCGGCGGGTACCCGTAGCCGGAAAGCATGCCCGTCCAGAATGACCTGGCATGAAAACCTGACAAGCGAAGCCCGAAGGGCTGAGCGTGCCGAAATGCTGAAAGCGTAGGCCGCAAGCCAGAGCGTGCCGACAAGCCGCCAGAGGCGGGGTGCTGCTAGACTGCCTAAGGCATGCTAGCGTGAGGAGACATCGTGGGCAAGAAGGCGTATCTGAAGGGCGCGCGCCATCAGGCGGTGCGGAAGTTCGGGGCGAACCTGCTCAGCAAGGGTGGTTCGCACAGCATCCTGAGCTTCTTTAGCATAGGCAGCATCCTGAGCGCGGGCTCCGTCCTCAGCATCGGGAGCGCCGGGTCGGTGCTCAGCATAGGAAGCGTGGGAAGCATCCTGAGCATCGGAAGCTCGGGGTCGATCCTGAGCATCGGGAGCGCGGGTTCGATCCTCGGCCTGGGCAGCGCGGGATTCAGCCCGTTCCGAGTACGGGAAGAAGACGAGGATGGTTCCTAGAAGGTCCTCCGAAGGTCGATGACGTAGCTTCCCGTGGCGGACGCAAGGTTCTATGTAGAGGAGCTCGACCCGGCCTCCGTCGTCGCCGTCGCCAGGCGCGGGGCACGGGTGGGGATGGACGCGGAGGCAAGGGAGCGCGTCCGTAGCTCGCGCGGGCGAGTCGAGGCCATGATCGATGGCTCCCTCCCCGTCTACGGGGTAACGACGGGCTTCGGGGCGCTGGCGAACACGAGGATAGCGGCGCGTGATCGCCTCGAGCTCCAGGGTTCCCTCCTGCGCAGCCACGCCGCCGGCATAGGGCCTTTTGTCGAACCCGAGGTCGTGCGCGCCATGATGGCGATACGGGCCAGCACGCTTGCCGCCGGCTACTCTGGCGTCAGCCCAGAGCTCGTCGACGCACTGATAGCTTTCCTGAACGCCGGGCTAATCCCTGCCGTTCCCGAGCACGGGTCCATGGGCGCGAGCGGCGACCTCGCCCCCCTCGCCCACATCGGCCTGTGCCTGATCGGCGAAGGCTTGGTGCTCGAAGACGGCGAACCGGGTTCGGCCCTGGACGCCATGCACAACGCCGGCCTCGAACCCTTCAAACTCGCCACGAAAGAAGGGCTTGCCCTGATCAACGGCACCGACGGCATGCTCGCGATGCTGCTCCTGGCGTTAGAAGATCTCACGCTCCTCCTGAAGACCGCGGACGTGACTGCGGCGATGTCCGTCGAGGCGCTCCTCGGCACCGACAGGGTGTTTCGCGAGGAGCTTCACCTCCTGCGACCCCACCCGGGCCAGCTCGCGAGCGCGCGCAACATCGCGAAAGTACTTTCCGGCAGCCCCATCGTCGCCTCACACCGCGACTCGCCCCACCTGGTCCAGGACGCCTACTCTTTGCGCTGCGCACCGCAGGTCTACGGCGCGGCGCGCGACACGCTGGAGCACGCGAGGAGGGTCTCGGCCCGCGAGCTCGACTCGGTTACGGACAACCCGGTAGTCTTACCCGACGGGAGGGTCGAGAGCGCTGGCAACTTCCACGGAGAGCCGCTCGCGTTCGTGCTCGACTTTCTCGCCATCGCCACCTCGGAGGTGGGCGCCATTACCGAACGCAGGATAGACCGGATGCTCGACCCGAAACGCTCCGAGGGTTTGCCTGCCTTCCTCAGCCCGCGAGCAGGCGTCAACTCGGGGTTCATGATCCCGCACTACACCGCGGCCGCCCTGGCGGAAGAGAACCGCCGCCTCGCAAGCCCCGCGAGCACGGGCTCCCTCCCCACCTCCGCCATGCAGGAAGACCACAACTCCATGGGCTGGAGCGCTGGCCTCAAACTGCGCCGACTCATCGCGAACGTCACGCGCATCCTGGCCATCGAGGCGGCTTGCGCGGCCCAGGGCCTCGACCTGCGCAGGCCTTTAACACCCGGTCGGGTCACAGGCGCCGTCCTGGAGCGCATCAGGGAACAAATACCTTTCATCGACGCCGACGCCTTTATGGCCCCGTACCTCGAAGCCGCGGAGGGGATGGTTAGATCCGGAGGGCTGGTCGCGGCGGCCGAAGAAACGGCCGGTCCTCTCCGTTAGATCAGGCAATCTAAGAAACCCGAAGCCCGATGCCCAAAAAACCTATTCGTCCGTCCAGATGGGATACCATAACGTCGGTGACACCAAGGTCGAATACCACGACAAGGAGAACGAGTGACCATAGAGAACCGCATGAACCGTATTCCCGGAAGCCACGAGGATCTGCTCAGCAGCACGGCCCTCGCTCACGTCGCGACCGTAGGGCCGCGGGGTGAGCCCCAGAACAACCCCGTGTGGTTTGATTGGGACGGCGAGCACGTCAAGTTCAGCCAGACCAAGGCGCGCCAGAAGTACCGGAACGTAAGCCGCGAACCCCGCCTGGCCCTCTCCATCGTCGACCCGGACAATCCTTTCCGTTACCTCGAGGTCAGGGGGGTTGTGGAGCGCATCGAGGAAGACCCTGACCTGGACTTCATCAACTCCATGACCAAGAAGTATCTCGGTATGGACAAGTACCCCAACCATCGGCCCGGCGACGAACGCATCGTCCTGTTCGTCAGGCCCGAGCACACGACGAAGATGGGCTCTTAAGGAACTCCTCTGGCTGACGGGGAGACACCCTCGGGAGCGGGCGCGCTCCGCCGGGCGCTGGCCTATCTGCGCTCCTACAGGCGGGAGAGCGGGGGCGCCATCGTCTCGCTGCTCTTGGTCTCGGCGGCCAATCTGGCGACGCCGATCCTGATCGGACGCGCCATCGACGACGGTGTCGGGCCCCGAAAGCTGGATGTGGTCTTTATCATCGTTGGAGGACTCGTCGGGCTCGCGTTGGCGAGGGGCCTGTTCACGTTCTTGCAAGGATATCTGGCAGAAAGGGCTTCTCAGGGGGTCGCTTACGACCTGCGTGACGCGCTCTTTGAGAGGATAGAGCGGCTCTCGTTCTCGTACTACGACAGGGTCCAGACGGGCCAGCTCGTCACCCGCCTGACCAGCGACGTGGAGCAGATCCGGAGCTTCGCAGGCTCCGGCGTCGTACAGCTCGCCAACGCCGTCGTGATGATGGTCGGCACGACGGTCTTGCTACTCTACCTCGACTGGCAACTCGCCCTCGTCGCGCTGGCCATAGTGCCCTTCATCGTGGCGTTGCTCGTACGATTTATAGGTAGGATCAGGCCACTCTTCAGGGAGGTCCAGCAGACACTCGGCAGGCTGAACACGGTGTTGCAAGAGGACCTCGCCGGCGTGCGGGTGATCCGGGCCTTCGCCCGGGAGGATTACGAGACGGACCGCTACACGTCGGTGAACGACGAACTCCTGGACAAGAACCTCACGACCGTGCGGGTATTCTCTAACAATTTTCCCTTCGTCTTTCTGTTCGCCAACGTGGGAACTCTGGCGATCATCTGGTTCGGCGGCTGGCAGGTTATAGGCGGAAGGCTCTCGATCGGGGACCTCGTCGCCTTCAACACGTTGCTCGGTTTCATGCTGTTCCCGATCCTCACGATAGGCTTTCTCTCGGCGAGCCTCTCGCGCGCGGGGGCCTCGTCACAGCGGGTCTTCGACGTGCTAGACGCCCCGCTCGACGTTACGGACGCCCCTGGCGCCTCCCCCCTACCACCGCTCTCGTGCCGGGTCGAATTCGACGACGTCGCGTTCCGTTACCCGGGCAGCGACCGCGAAGTGTTCGGCGAGGTCTCGTTTTTGGCGAGGCCGGGGCAGACGGTCGCCATCCTCGGGACCACGGGCTCTGGCAAGTCCACGCTCGTCAACCTGATCCCACGCTTCTACGACGTGACCGCGGGGGCAGTCAGGCTCGACGGCCACGACGTGCGTGACGTGACGCTCTCCTCGCTCAGGTCCCAGATCGGCATAGTGTTGCAGGAGACGCGCCTCTCGTCCGGCACCGTGCGCGACAACGTGGCTTTCGGCAAGCCCGACGCGACCGACGAGGCGGTCGTGGCCGCGGCCAAGGCGGCCCAGGCCGACAAGTTTATAGGGGGTCTCGCCGACGGCTACGACACCCTCGTCGGGGAACGGGGTATCGGACTCTCGGGCGGGCAGAGGCAACGCATCGCCATAGCCAGGGCGCTCCTCATCGACCCGCGATTGCTTATCTTAGACGACAGCACTTCGGCCGTCGATGTGGAGACGGAGGCCGCCATTCAGAAAACCCTCGACAGGCTAATGCGTGAGGAGCACCGAACGGTATTCGTCATCGCGCAGAGGGTCTCCACGGTGCGGGACGCGGACCTGATCCTGGTCCTCGACAAGGGCCGCATAGCAGCCCGCGGTACCCACGAAGAACTGTTGGAAGCCAGCGAACTGTACAACGAGATCCTCGGCTCCCAACTACTCTCCCCCACGGACGCCGCCGCATGAACGCGGGGCATGTAAAGACGCGTTGTGCATTCAAACGAAAGGAACGCACGTGAAGGTAGGGATAATCGGCGCGGGCAACATCGGCACCAACGCGGCGAAGCTCTTCGTAGCGGCGGGCCACGAGGTAGTCGTCAGCAACTCCCGCGGCCCCGGGACGCTGTCTGACCTCGTCGAGGAGATCGGCGGCGAGGTGCGGGCCGTCACCATCGAAGAGGCCGCGGACTTTGGCGAGGTGGTGCTCGAGGCGATACCCTTCGGGAGCTACAGGGAGTTACCCGCTGACCATCTCGCGGGCAAGATCGTCGTCGATGCCTCCAACTACTACCCTGGACGCGACGGCGAGATCGACCTCGACGGGATTACGTCGACGGAGCTTCTGGCCCGCCACCTCTCGGGCAGCCGCGTCATCAAAGCGTTCAACACCATGTACTACGAGACGCTCGCCTCCGAGGGGCGGACCGATGCTCCCGTCGAGGACCGCCTGGTCCTTTTCGTCTCAGGTGACGACGAGGAAGCTAAAGGCATTGTCTCGGATCTTATCGAGGAGGTCGGGTTCGCCCCAGTGGACACGGGCCCACTAAAGGCTAGCGCCAAACAGGAGCCGGGGTCGCCCGTATACAACAACCCGATGTCCCCACAACAGGCGCGCGAGATGCTAGCGGACAACTGAGTGGAGAGGCCGATGAACGGGGCAAACGCCAGAGATTACCTTTCTTTCCTCCGCTCTCTGCGCGCCGTCCGCGCTTTCCGCCCAGACCCGGTATCACAGGATGTCGTAGATGACGTCCTCGAGGTAGCCCGCTGGTCGGGCAGCGCCGGAAACTCACAGCCGTGGGAGATAGTGGTAATCCGTGACCGGGATACGCTGCGCTCCCTGGCTTCAGTCGAGGGCTACGCCGGGCATCTGGTGGGGGCGCCGCTAGGGATCGTGCTCGTCATGGCAGGAAACCGGACGAAGCAGGAGACCTACGACGAGGGGCGGCTCGCGGAGAGGATCATGCTCGCGGCCCACGCGCACGGCGTCGGATCCAGCATAGGTTGGATCGTCGGCAGCGGCGGGGACGCGACGAGGGAGCTACTCGGCATCCCGCAACAGAAGGTGGTGCGGACCGCGATCTCGCTCGGCTACCCCGACGAAGATGCCCGCGGGCCCCGCTCCGGCCGCGGGCAAGCCCGCAAGTCCCTCAAGGAGATAGTCTACGAAGAGCGCTACGGTTAGGAGAACTTTGGACGGTTCCTTTGAGGCCGAAACCCTCAAGCTCCTTGACGAGACCGAAGAGGTGTACATCGAGACCCGCCGCGACGCGGGCGCCCCGGAGCACCGAACGGTCGTCTGGGCGGTCGTCGTCGGAGGCATGGTCTTCGCGCGCTCCGTGCGCGCCCGGAAGGGACGAAGGTACCGGGAGATCTCGGCAAACCCCGAAGGCGCTTTGCTCGTGGGAGACACCCGCATCACCGTACGCGCCGCTCCCGCAACCGACAGTGCGACCGTCGAGGCGGTTAGCGCAGCGTCCCGGAGCAAATACGAGAAGTCCTGGCCCGACCGCGGCGATGGTGCGTCCCGACGCCCTGCCGACGACCCTGAAGCTTTCCCCCGCTTAGGGGACGCTTATGCCCAGGTTCGTGATCCAGGAGCACTACGCGAGGAGCCACCACTTCGACCTGCGCCTCGAAAAGGAGGGCGTTCTGGTCTCTTGGGCCGTGCCAAAGGTTATGCCGACCGACACCAAGAAGAACCGTCTCGCCATGCGCGTCGACGACCACGACATGTCCCACCTAGATCTCGTGGACGAGACGCCAATGGAAGGGGTTACGGGAGCCGTGAGGAAGAGCATCTGGGACAGTGGAACTTACGAGGTCGAGCAGTTCGATGACGAGATGGTGATCGTCGCCTTGCACGGAGAGCGGCTTGAAGGCAGGTACGCGATCTTCCGCACCGGTGGAAAGAACTGGCTGGTGCACATGATGAAAGAGGAGGACAGAGATCCGGGGCATTGAGTCCATAGCCAACGCCCCGCAGGAACGCGCCGAGGACAAGGGTACAACGACCCGGCGCCTGCTCGGAGAGCTACGTCCTTTCAGCGGCAAGCTCGTGCTCGTGCTCGGGCTCGTAGTGCTTGGGGCGGCGGCGCAGGCGGGCGGGCCCTGGCTGATCGGACACGCCATAGACCGCTACATCCTGCCAGGCGATTTGGCCGGGCTCTCCCGGATAATGCTCGTGCTCTTCGGGGTGTACGTCCTCGGGGCAATCGCGTCTCGCGGGCAGGTCTACCAGGTTGGCTCCATCGGACAAAGCCTTCTGGCCTCGATGCGGGCCAGGATCTTCGATCGCCTCCAGCATTTACCCTTGCGCTACTTCGACCGCCGGCCCGTCGGCGACCTGATGAGCCGCGTGACGAACGACGTGGAGACCCTCAACCAGCTCTTCTCCCAGGGCCTCACCCAGTTGCTCGGATCGCTTTTCAGCCTTATAGGGATCGTGGTGGCGATGTTATTTTTGAACTGGAATCTCGCGTTGGCTTGCTTCACGATCATCCCGATCATGCTCCTACTGACCTCGTTCTTCGCCCGCCGCGCCAGGCGCGCGTTCCGCCTGACGCGCGAGACAGTGGGGGACGTGACGGCGGGCGCGCAGGAGGACATCACCGGTGTGCGGGAGGCTCAGGCTTTCAATAGGACCGAGGAGAACATCGCCCGCTTCAGGCGGCGTAACGCGGCCAACCGCGACGCCAACGTGCAGGCGGTGGCGATCACCTCGGCCTTCGCGCCGGCAATAGACGTGCTCTCGACGCTTGCGACGGCGCTCGTCATTGGATACGGCGGCTATCTGGTCTTCGCCGGCTCGCTCTCGGTCGGCGCCCTCACCGCGTTCCTGATCTACGTCCAGCAGTTCTTCCGACCGATTCAACTCGCCTCCCAGGTCTACACCCAGGCCCAGGCCGCCGTCGCCGGCGCCGAACGCATCTACAACATCCTCGATGAAGATCCAGAACCGGAAGATCCGCCGAACGCGAGGAAACTCGGACCGGCCAGAGGCCGGATCACTTTCGAGCATGTGACGTTCGAATACGACCCCGGCCGCCCCGTGCTGCACGACGTGGACTTTGTGGTCGAGCCGGGCCAGACGGTCGCCCTCGTCGGGCCGACGGGGGCCGGCAAGACCACGATCGCGAGCCTCATCCCACGCTTTTACGACGCCACGGAAGGGACGGTCCGCATAGACGGACGGGACGTCGAGGAGATGGCCCGCAAGAACCTGCGGGCGAACATCGGAATAGTCCTCCAGGAGCCCTTCCTTTTCTCAGGCACCATCGCCGAGAACATCGGCTACGGTCGCTCGGGCGATCCTTCAGAGGCTACCCCCGAGGAGCTCGAGGCCGCCGCCCGCGTGGTCAACGCCCACGGCTTCATCATGGACCTGCCAGACGGCTACGATACCGTGCTCGGCGAGGGCGGAGGGGCGCTCAGCCAGGGACAGCGCCAGCTGCTCTCGTTCGCTAGGGCGGTCTTGACCGACCCCCGAATCCTGATCCTGGACGAGGCGACGAGCAACATAGACACGCGCACGGAGGCGATCATCCAGCGGGCGCTCGCGACGCTCCTCGAAGGCAGGACCAGCGTCGTCATCGCCCACCGCCTGAGCACCATCAGGAAGGCAGACCTCATCCTGGTAGTACAGGACGGCCGTATCGAAGAGAGCGGCACCCACACTGAGCTGATAGAGAAAAATGGCCTCTACGCGGACCTCTACCGCCGCCAGTTCCGCGAGCCTGTGCCCTCCGGGCGGCGCTCGTGAACGGGCCCGCACAGTCGACCATGGTTAGTATTCAAGCGACGTCTTAGGAATACGAGAACGAGAGGAGTCGCAAATGGGCGTGCTTCCGGAGAGGATCCTGCTTGCCACGGACGGATCGGAGGACGCCACCAGGGCAACCGAGGCGGCCTGGGACCTCGCGAGCAGGGGCGGGGCCGAGTTGCACGTCATCCACGTCTGGCACGACGTGCGGGGGTTCGCCCACGACTTCGTGAAGGGCGAGCTCAAGCGGCAGGGTCAGGAGGTGCTCGACGGGCAGGTAGAGAAGTTACGCTCCGCGGGGGGCGAGGTCGCGAAGGCGCACTTGCGGGGCGGACGCACGTCGAACGAGGTCCTCGCGCTCGGCGGGGAGCTCGGCGCCGGGCTCCTGGTCGTCGGCAGCCGCGGGCTCGGCACCGTGCAGCGGATCCTGATGGG
>DATDKB010000324.1:0-20530 GCA_036520255.1 Rubrobacter sp.
CGAAAAGGCGCTCCGGTATAATCGGCGCGGGCCTGTACTGGGGCGTGGCCAAGTGGCAAGGCACCGGGTTTTGGTCCCGGGATCGCAGGTTCGAATCCTGCCGCCCCAGCCGCCGGACACACGAGCGATAGGAGTGATGCGGGTAAATGTCTGAGAGTTCGCCGATCTTCGCCGTGATCCTGGCGGCCGGCAAGGGCACTAGGATGAAATCCAACCGGGCCAAGGTCCTTCACACCCTGTGCGGCATACCCATGGTGAACTACGTGATCGGGGCGACAAGACCCCTCTTACCCGAGGGTACGTTCGTCGTGGTCGGCCACCAGGCGGAGCTCGTCGAGGACGTGCTGCCCGAGGACGCGACGGCAGTCCTGCAGGAGCAACAACTCGGGACCGGCGACGCTGTACGCGTCGCCCTGGCCGCCATGGAAGGGGAACAGGAAGGCATCCTTCTCGTCGTCAACGGTGACGGTCCTCTCATCTCGGACAGGACGTTGGGAGAGCTTGTCGAGCGGCACAGGTCGGCGGGAGTAGGCGCCACGGTTCTGGTGGCCGAACTCGACGATCCGAGCGGTCTCGGGAGGGTGGTCGAGGACGCCGGCGTGGTCAGGATAGTCGAGGAGAAGGACGCGACCGAGGCGGAGCGGGCGGTTAGGCTCGTCAACCTCGGCCTCTACGCCTTCAGGCTTTCCGAGATAAGGGAGGCTGTCGGGGGGCTCACCACGGAGAACAAGAGCGGCGAGCTTTATCTGACGGATGTGCTGGAGAGCATAGGGCGGCGCAGCCGGGCCGTAACCTACAAGCTCAAGGACCTGGAGGAGGCGAACCTCGTCAACGATCGCGCGCAGCTCGCGCGGGCCGAGGAGATCCTGCGGCGGCGCATCCTCGACGCCCACATGAGGGACGGTGTGACGGTGAGGGATCCGGCCTCGACGCACATAGAGGCCTCCGTAGAGATCGGGCGCGACACCGTGATCCTTCCCGGAACCCTCCTGCGCGGGGGGACGAGGATTGGCACCGACTGCATGATCGGGCCCAACACCGACCTCCAGGATACCCTGGTCGGCGACGGCGCCCTCGTCGAGCACTCCGTCGGCCGTGGGGCCGAGGTCGGCGACGGGGCGAGCGTCGGCCCATATTCGTTCTTGAGACCGGGAACCGTACTCGAGTCCGGGGCGAAGGTCGGAGCCTACTGCGAGGTCAAGAACTCCAGGGTGGGGGAGGGGAGCAAGGTTCCGCATCTCTCGTACGTGGGGGACGCCGAGATCGGGGCCGGCGCCAACCTCGGTGCTGGCACCATAACCGCCAACTACGACGGCGTGAACAAGAACCGGACGACCCTAAGGGATGGCGCTTTCACCGGGGTGAACACCACCCTGATAGCGCCCGTCGAGGTCGGCGAGGACGCCTATACGGGCGCCGGGTCGGTGATCAACAAGGACGTACCACCTGGCAAGCTTGCCGTGGGCTCTCCGGCGCGCGCCATCAGGGAGTCCCCCCAGAGTCGCAGGAAGAGGCAGGACGGGCCGCAAGAGAACGAGACGGAGGGCTAACGCTGAGATGATGCAGAACGGCTATCTGACGCAGACCACGGAGAAGCGGCTGATGATAGTCAGCGGCGGGGGCTATCCGGAGTTGTCGGAGCGTATCGCAGAGCGGCTGGATCTGGAGTTGAGCACGGTCGAGCTGAGGGAGTTCGCCAACGGCGAACTGTACGCCCGGTATTTGGAGAGCGTCCGCGGGGCCGACATGTTCATCATCCAGTCCCTGTGCGACCCCGTCAACGAGAACTTTATGCAGCTCCTCATCATGATCGACGCGGCGAAAAGGGCCTCCGCGAAAAGGATAGTCGCCGTGATCCCGTGGTATGCCTACTCTCGCCAGGACAGGAAAACGAAGCCGCGCGAGCCCATAACGGCGAGGCTCGTCGCGAACATGATAGCGGCCGCCGGCGCCGAGCGGGTGATGACGATGGATCTGCACTCGGGCCAGATCGAGGGCTACTTCTCTTTCCCCGTGGATCACCTGACGGCGATGCACACGTTCGTCGACTATTTCGTGGGCGAGGGCTTCCGCGATGCTGAAGACGCTGTGGTAGTCGCCCCGGATACTGGCGAGGTCAAAGTCGCCAAGCAGCTCGCCGGCCACTTAAGGCTTCCGTGGGCCATCGTGAACAAGATGCGCGACAGGCCGGGCCACTCCGAGGTGACGCATGTCATCGGGAATGTGGAGGGGAAGCGCGTGATCATGATAGACGACGTGATCGCCACGGGCGGCACGATCGTGAACGCCGCGCAGCGCCTGGTGGATGAGGGGGCCACCGAGGTGAGCGCGGCCGCGACCCACGGCGAGTTTTCGGGCGACGCCTACCGCAAGCTCGACGAGTCACCCCTCAAAGAGGTCGTCGTCACGAACACGCTGCCCTTGAAGGAGGACGAGCCGCGGGCTAAGATCAGAACGCTAAATATCGCACCAATTCTCGCTAGCACCATCAAGAACGTGTTTACGGACGAGTCGGTGAGCGAGGTATTCATGGGCGAGAACCAACTTTTCTAGACCGTTAGGAGCGAGAAATGGCAGACAACGTAGACCTACAGGCCCAGGAGCGCAACGAGCGGGGCAAGAACGCGGCCAGACGCCTCAGGGCCTCCGGGATGACCCCCGCGGTCCTCTACGGCGAGGGCAACGAGGCCGGCGGGAGCACGGCGCTCGCCATCCCGACCAGGATAGTGGACTACACCCTCCACCACTTCGGGGACAACGCCCTCTACAACATAGCAATCGACGGGGATACCTCGACGGCCCGCGTCGTCGACGCGCAACGCGACCCCGTCTCGGGGCTGCTGGTCCACGTCGACTTCGCGCCGGTGAACATGCGCGAGCGCATCGAGATCACGGTCCCCCTCACTGTCACGGGCGACGCGCCCGGCGTGGATGAGGGCGGCGTGCTGCAGCAGGTCGCCTACGAGATCCAGGTCGAGTCGCTCCCTGGCGACATCCCGCAGGAGATCACGCTCGACGTCTCGAGCCTCGGCATGAACGATAACCTGACCCTCGGCGACCTCACGCTCCCCGAGGGCGTGGCGCTGCTCTCCGAACCGGAAGAGGTTGCTGCAACGGTTACGGCGCCGACGGAGATCTCCGAGGAAGAGATGGAGGCCGCCGGCATCATCGAGGAGCCGACGGACGAGGAAGAGGCCGCCGAAGGCGAGGAGGCTGCCGAGCGTGAAGAGCCTTCCGAGGAGGATGCTCCCGAGGTAGGCCCCGCGGGACAAAACGTTCAGGCCTAGGCTGGCACGTACTTTCTTCGAGCAGGATAGACAGGACGACGGGGGGCGGATCAAATCCCCCGTCGTCGTCGGCCTCGGAAACCCGGGACGCTCCTACGAACGCACCCGCCACAACGCCGGCTACCTGGTCGCCGACGAGCTCGCCAAACGCCACGCCGGCTCCTGGCGCAAGAAAAAGAGGGCCGAAGCAGCACCCGTCTCCGTAGGCCTTACCAACACCACGCTCCTCAAGCCGACGACCTTTATGAATAACTCGGGCTCCGCCGTGGCGGACTACAGGCCAGAAGATCTCATCGTGGTCCACGACGACCTCGACCTGGAAGCCGGCACGGTGCGGGTCAAGGTCGGGGGCGGCGCGGGCGGACACAACGGTTTGCGCTCCATCATCGGGAGGCTGAGAAACGACTTTGTCAGGGTGCGCATCGGTATCGGACGCCCACCCGCAGGTGTCGGCGTCACGGACTACGTACTCTCTCGGATGGACTCTGTAGTGAAAGACGCCATCCCGACCGCCGCCGACGCGGTCGAGTTTGTGCTCGAGAACGGTCCCGAAGCGGCGATGAACCGCTTCAACGTGCGCGCCTGAACAGCATTTCAGCCGGTCCGCACTTCAGCATGTCGGCCAACAACGGGTTGAGAAGCTGGCGAGGGGGTGACAGCGCGTGAGGTTCACGAACGACTCTGATGTAGGCTAGGGGGCGCGGTGTGATCGAGCGTCTCGTCCGTGATGGCAGCGTCGGCGCCTGTTCGGACGGTACGCTTCACGACCTATTTCCGGTTGCGGCGGACGCCGCAGAGGGTGAGGCGCTGCGGGATTGGGTCTTGCGAGAGGGGGCGACGCGGACGGTCGAGATCGGCCTCGGCATCTTGGCGCTCCACATCTGCGAGGGTTTGATCGGGAACGCAGGTCAAGCGTCGCGCCACGTCGTGATAGATCCCTACCAGGCGACGAGGTTCTCGGATCTCGGCCTGCAGTTTCTCGACGAGTCCGGGATCTCCCTGCCCCGCTTCCTCGACGAAGCCCGGATCTTCGACCTCGCGTTCGTCGACGGAAACCACCGCTTCGATAGCATCTTCGTCGACCTGTTCTACCTCGAGCGTCTGGTGCGACCCGAGGAAATCGTTATCCTAAACGATTACCAGCTTCCCGGCGTCGCCCGCGCAGCGTTGTTCTTCACCTCACACCTGGGCTGGACCGTCGAAGAAAACTCGCCCGCGGACGACCTCCACCAGTGGGCGACACTTCGCACCTCCGCAGTCCCGGACATGCGGCCTTTCGATTACCTCGTGGGTTTCTGAATCGAGGCTTTATACCGGGTCGGGGTAGATGGCGACCCCGCTGAGATACGCTTTATTCCGCAGCGGGTGCAGCCAGGGGAAGTTGGCGGAGCATCTTGCCGAGCATTTCGATGCCGCCCCGATCCAGAATCCTGTCTTCTTCTATGATCTCCAGCCCTTCAGGAACACCGAGCTCGCGAAGTCTCCTTGCCGTAACGGAGGCGCACACCACGGCGCTGACCCCGCCGAGGGTGGCCAGCACCTCATCCGGTCCATCATTCACGTAGACCTGTGTGAAGACGAGGTGGTCGAGGCCGGCGCCTTCGATGGAGCTCGAAAGGTTCTCCATGCACGTGCGGCCCCAGCCAACAACTCCGACGGGGGTTCCTGACGGCAGCTCCATGAGGCGCTGCAGGCTCTCCAGGGTCGCCTCGGCCAGCAGCGCTACGGCCTCCATCCCGCGCGGCTCCACCAGCTCCTGTACCTCGTGGATGTGGAAGAACGTGGTCACGGCGAGCTGCCACGGTGGGTCCTCGACGCCAGAGAGCTTCTCTGGGAGGTCCTCGATCAAAACCTTCTCGACTTCGACCGGGAGTTGCTCCTCTAGCTCTTCGGAGAACTGGTCGAGCTCAGCCCGCGTACACTCGACGAAGAGTATGCGTGTCTTCTCCCTTGGCCTCAAGCCGGCCCGCGCCAGCAACGCGTAAGCCAGATCCTCGACGGGTACGTCGTGCACCGCCGCAAGGTTCATGACCCGCTCCAAAACGTCCTGACGCATCGTGTCCTCAGCCCCCACCGGGGGCTCGACCACGTAGACCCCGCTCCCGCGCCGACTCTCCACATACCCCTCACGTTCCAGGTCGGAGAACACCCGCGCCACCGTGTTACGGTTCACCCGTAGAAACCCAGCCATCGCCCTGATGCTCGGCAACCTGCTCCCCACCTCGAAGCTGCCCGTCAGGATGAGGTGCTTGATCTGCCCCTCCAACTGTACGTGTACCGGTACGTGACTCTTCGAATTTATCCGCAAATCCATAAATTAACCTATTGTCCTATGTCACTAAGCCAATTATAATTGTCCCAAGCCAGCGTGACAATTATACCCTAACTGGCGGGTGAGGAGGTCAGCGATGGGCGATCCATTCGGGCTAGAGGCGGCGAAGGTGAGGCAGGAAGAGTTATTGCGCGAGGCGGAGGAGCGTAGGATCGCGCGCTCCCTGCGGAGGTTTCGTCGTGGTGGAAAAGGCAGGCGTGAGGAGCCGGTAGAGCTTGAGGGCGTGAAGGTGCGCTGGGGGCTTGCGGGGGACGAGCCCACAGTCGCCGATCTTCTGGAGCTCAACGGGATGCCGCGTTGGATCTCGTTCGAGGAGAGGTTCGTGGTCGCGCAGAAGGACGGCAAGGTTCTAGGCGCCGTGCGCTACAGGACCGAGTCGAAGCGGTTGATCCTGGGTCTTCTCGTCGTCGACCCCTGGGCTGGTGAGGAGCTGCTGGCGCTCGCGTTGTACCGTGGCGCAGGCGAGCTGGCGCGTGAGATAGGTGCCCACGAGGTTGTCGCGGTAGCGTCGCAGGCGCGCTACCCTGGGCGGGCGGGATACCGGCATCGTGGTCGTGGCTGGCGCCTCGACGTGAGACGTTTATCCGAAGCCGATAGCAAGCACGGCCCGCTCCGCGGGACCCTTCAGGGTTAGGGAGACGTGCACCAGGAAAACGCCGCGAAGAAGGAAGAGCGGGTCACTTTCACTCTGGCTGGGGCGCTCGCGGGGGCGCGGAGGTGCGTGCCTGTGGCTATAAGTGGCTGCGCCACAGGCCTCGTGTTCGGGACGTTGGCGGGCCAGGCTGGGCTCGGGGCTGGCGAGGCCGCCTTGATGAGCGCCCTCGTCTTCTCGGGGGCGGCCCAGTTTCTGGTGCTCGGGATCTGGGCGTCGCCGCTGCCTGTGGTTGCTATCGTGCTCACTACGATCGTCGTCGGGCTCAGGCATCTCTTGATGGGCGCGGCCCTCGGGCCCGTTTTCTCGAAGTTGCCGCGGCTCAAGGCTTACGGATCTGTGTACTTCATGGCCGACGAGAATTGGGCGCTCACCATGGGTGAGTTCGACAAGGGGCGTCGCGACGGCGCGTTCCTGCTCGGCGGCGGGCTCTTGGATGTCCTCGCGTGGACGGGATCCACGTTTGTTGGGGGGACTTTCGGTGGCGCGGTCGATGATCCCGCGCGCTGGGGCCTCGACTTCGCATTCACCGCCATATTTCTCGCGCTTATCGCGGGGATGTGGAAGGGGAGGTCCAACATCCTCCCCTGGACGGTGGCGGCCGCCGTGTCGGTGGCGGCCCACCACTGGCTGCCGGGGCAGTGGTACATCCTGCTTGGTGGGCTGGCGGGGAGCTTCGCGGGGGTGGTGCGGCGTGGGCCTTGACCCTGTCACCCTGCTGGCTATCGTGCTCATGGCGCTCGCGACCTACGCGACGCGCGCGGGCGGGCTCTGGCTCGCCAACCATTTCGAACTCTCCGAGCGGGCGGGGGCGTGGTTGGACGCGATACCGGGCGCGATCCTCGTCTCGCTCGTCGCCCCCACGGTCCTGACGGGCGGGCTAGCCGAGACGCTCGCGGCCGCCGCCGTCGTACTCGTCGCCTTCAGGACCGGTAGCCTTCCCCTGGCGATGGCGACGGGGGTGGTGGCCGTCGTTCTGCTGAGGACCCTGGCGGCGGGCCTCATGTAGTTCTGCCCTCCCGTGTGCCTTCCGACGGCGCCAGATAAAGAGCAGGGTTGCGGAGATGAGCAAGATCAGAACCGCGACCCCGACGAAGGACGTGAACGCCTCCACGATTCTCCACCGGCCGCCGAGGGCCCATCCCAGGCTGATCAGGGCGCCGTTCCAAAGCGTGCATCCGAGGAGGGTGTAACCGAGGAAGCGCCAGCGCAGGGGTATGCGCTTGAGACCCGCCGGCACCGAGACCAGGGTGCCGACGCCGGGGATCAGGTGCCCCACAAGGATCGCCTTCCCCCCGTGGCGCTCGAATACCCTGCTTGCCCCTTCGAGGTCGGATACGAAAGCGAGCTTGGAGCGCTCGAACCGCTTGACGACGCGTCGCAGGCGTGCCTCGCTGATCCTACGCCCGATCTCGTACGTGATGAGCGAAGCCGACACCCTGGCCGCCGTCGCCGTTAGCAGCACGGGGATGAACGAGAGGCGCCCGTGCCCAATCAGAAACCCCAGGAGGGGCAGGGTCAGTTCCGTCGGTACCGGCAAGAACAGGCTCCCCGACAGGATGAGAACGAACACGCCGACGTAGCCGAAAGAGTGGACCACCTCGAAGACCCAACGAACGAGGTCGGCGAGCAGAGCGCCCATCGCGCTTTATCCTCCTAACTCCTCCATGAAACACCCTAATTATGCACCATACCGTGCGGGGCACGACCCCGAACCTGGGGCCACAGGGGCATCTGTTGGCCCGTGCATCTGCGATATCTAGCCCTAGCTCGCGATCGGACACCACATCCGGGGACACAACGCGTTTTCCTCGCCAAGCGGCTAACATTTCTGGTATGGGGAGCATAGTTTACGACACGCGGGGCCGGCCCTTGAGGACGAAATTTCGGTCAGGGAGACGGGAACCGCGGCGTGCCCCTGGGAGGCCGCGGAAGGCGATCCCGAAGCCGCGCTCCGACGCTTTCAAACGCGCCCGCAGGCGTCGCTTCGTGGAGCGACGCATCGCCGTCGTGCTCGCCCTCGTCGTGGGATTTCTTTTTCTGGGCGCGCTCATCTACGACACCAGGATTACGGAGTTGGGGTGCGTGCAGCCCGTCTCGCCCGTGCAGGCCGGGACCCTTCCCGAACCTCCCCACCCACCACCGCCTGATATGGGAAAGGTCTGGGCCGCGGCGATAGCCGGGGATCTTTCGCCGGATCTGGCGACCCACGGCAAGACGGGTACCTCGGGGGGCAGGATCTCGCTCACTTTCGACGACGGCCCGGCCCCGCGCACCACGCCCCGAATCCTCGCGACCCTGCGAGAGCACAACGTAAAGGCGACGTTTTTCGTGGTCGGCCGACAGGTCGAGGAACACCCCGGTCTCCTGCGCCGGCTCGTCGAAGAAGGCCACACCGTCGGCAACCATAGCTACGACCACGCCGACATGTCCTACCTGACCCCCGGGCAGATGCGCCTCGAAGTGCAGCGTACCCAGAAGGCCGTCGACAAGGCTCTAGGGCACCACTACCGGATGACGATCATGCGTCCGCCGTACGGAAATCCCTACTTCGAGGGCTCGGACGCGCTGCCCGCCTTCCGGAGGGTCGTCCGGAAGGAGCAGTGCTTCCCCGTGATCTGGACCATCGACACGCAGGATTACCTCATGGGCGGTAACCCGCAAGGTATAGTCAAGAACATCGTCCGCCAGGACAGGGCCGGGCGCAAGCAGGATCGCGACGAGATCGTCCTCATGCACGATATCCACCCGCAAGACGCGCAGGCACTGCCCAGCATCATCGACCACTTCGAGCGTTCAGGGCGCAAGTTCGTCAGCGTGAACGAGCTGCTGACCGACAAATACCTCGAACCGTAGGACTCCCGGAATAACATGGGTACATGCGCGAGACGAACGATGCGGCGTACGGCGACTTCGGCTATCCTCGTCACGGCGTGTAACAGCGCCGTGCGTGAGGTTTTCGACCCTTAGGCACGAGGAAACGTCAGCGGTAAGCGACCAAAGAACTGACAAGCTGAATTGCTGAAATGCTGACCCGCTGCGAAACGAGAGGAGCGAGCCCATGGAAGAGCGAGAGGCGCGCCGCTTCCTTGTGGGACCGGCAACCGAACCGGACACCGAAGACCAGCCGGACTACACGGAGAGGTTGAGGCGGCTCGATCTCGAGTCCCGTCCTCTTGACCCGGACGCCGAAGGACGGCTTCTCTTGAGAGACAAAGTCCTCGCCTACGCAGACGGCTTCATGGAGTACCTCGATCGGGGGCCTGCCTTCGTCGCGTCCGACGGCGAGGATAGCACGCTCTTCGACTCGCCCATCTCCGAGGAACCGATGGACCCGGATACGGTACTGGACCTGCTAGACCATGGCGCGCACAGTAGTGGTGTCAACGTGGGTTCTGCAGGCACCATGGCCTACATTCCGGGAAGCAACCTCTACGCTTCCGCCCTCGCCGATTACCTGGGCGCGGTTGCTAACCGGTACTCTGGGTTGTACTTCGCCGCGCCCGGATCGGTCCGTATGGAGCGCGTGCTGCTGCGGTGGATGGCTGACCTCATGGGCTACCCCGTAGGATCCGCCGGTGACCTCACGAGCGGGGGTAGCATCGCCAACCTCGTCGGGATCGTGACCGCCAGGGAGGCCCGCGGCCTGAAGGCGAAGGACTTCGACAAAGCCGTCGTCTACCTAACCGAACAGAGCCATCACGCCATCGACAAGGCGTTGCGAATAGTGGGCCTCGGGGAGTCGGTCAAGCGCTTCATCCCGCTCGACGAGCGGTATCGCATGCGGCCCGATGCCCTCGAAGAAGCGGTGAGAGGCGACGCGAAAATGGGCCTGTACCCCTGGCTCGTCGCGGCGACCGCGGGGACCACGGACACCGGCGCCGTCGACCCGCTCGCCGACATCGCCGACATCTCCCGCCGCCACGAACTCTGGCTACACGTGGACGGCGCTTACGGGGCCGCCTTCATCCTCACCGAAAGAGGGAGAAAAATACTCGAGGGGATAGAACGCTCGGACTCTATGGTCATGGACCCGCACAAGGGTCTGTTCCTGCCGTTCGGTAGCGGGGTCGTGCTCGTGCGCGAGGGCCGCCACCTCCTGAACGCCCATTACTACGACGCGAGCTACCTGCAAGACAAAGACGTGCTCGCCTCCGCCGAAGAAGTCTCTCCCGCGGACCTCTCGCCCGAGCTCACCCGCCCCGCCAGGGCCCTGCGTCTGTGGCTGCCTCTCAAATTGGCCGGGATCGCCCCGTTTCGTGCCGCGTTGGAGGAGAAGCTACTCCTCGCCCGCTACTTCCACGAGAAGATGATGCTCGATGACCGCTTCGAAGTTGGGCCTCCGCCGGACCTCTCGATCGTTACGTTCCGCTACGTTCCAAGCAGCGGAAACCCCGACGCCTTCAACCGGACGTTGATCGACGTGGTGCAACAAGACGGGCGTGTTTTTATCTCCTCGACGATGATCGACGGTAGGTTCACCCTGCGTCTCGCCGTCTTGAACCTACGCACCCACCTGGAGACGGTCGACCTGGCCATCGACATTCTGCGCGAAAAAGCCCGCCAACTCGAACGAAACGGTTGAACCGTACGATCGACCCTACAAAATGCCGATGTCCGATTTCCGCCAGTAATCTTGCCTTCCAGGTGCGACAATCCGGACATGCTAAAGGACTTCGAACATCGCTATCGCGTCGTGCGGGGTCGGGATGTCCGCTTCGACGGCCGGTTCTACGTCGCTGTTACTTCCACGGGGATCTACTGCCGTCCTAGTTGCCCGGCCGTTACGCCCAGGCGTTCAAACGTCCGCTTCTATACCACGGCTGCGGCGGCTCAGGGCGACGGTTTCCGCGCGTGCAAGCGTTGCAGGCCAGACGCCGTGCCAGGCTCGCCTGAGTGGGATGTCAGGACAGATGTCGTCGCGCGCGCGATGCGGCTCATCGCGGACGGCGTCGTTGACAGGGTCGGCGTCTCTGGTCTCGCGCGACGCCTCGGCTACACCGAGCGCCACCTGAACCGACTGCTCGTGTCCGAGGTCGGGGCCGGTCCGCTCGCGCTCGCCCGCGCGCGCCGCGCCCACAACGCCAGGCTTCTCATCGAGACCACGGATCTTCCCATCACCGAGGTGGCGTTCGCCGCCGGCTTCGCGAGCGTCCGGCAGTTCAACGACACCATCCGCGAGGTCTTCGCTGCCAACCCGAGAGAGCTGCGCTGCGATAGGGGCAACAAGGGCGAGGGCACTTCTGGCGGGATCTCACTCCGGTTGCCTTTCAGAGAGCCGTTTGACGTGGATGACATTCTGCGTTTCCTGGGCACGCGGGCTGTGGTCGGCGTGGAAGACTTCGACGGGGAGACGTACCGGCGGACGCTTCGCCTGCCGCACGGCGCCGGGACCGTGGCGCTCTCCGATGGTGGGGATCACGTCCTCTGCGTGCTCAAACTGGAGGATCCGAGAGATCTCGGTACCGCTGTGCAGCGTTGCCGCAGGCTACTCGACCTCGATGCGGAGCCCACCGCCGTCGCAGACGTGCTCGGTGACGATCCGCTGCTCGGCCCGCTCGTCCGTCGTTCGCCCGGGCGGCGCGTGCCGGGGAGCGTGGACGGCGCCGAACTCGCCTTCCGCGCCGTGCTCGGCCAGCAGGTTTCCGTGGCCGGTGCTAGCACCCTCGCCGGACGGCTCGTCGCCCGCTGCGGAGAACCGCTTCCTGGATCTCTCGCCGCGGAGGGCGACAAGCTTACGCATCTCTTTCACCACCCGCACGCCGTGGCAGGGGCGGACCTCGATGGACTCGGCGTGCCTTCGGCCCGTCGCGAAGCGTTGCGAGGTCTGGCACGCGCTCTTGACAGTAGTATCTCGCTGGACCCGGGCTCAGACCGCGAGGAAGTAGAACGGCAGCTACTGGGGCTGCGTGGGATCGGGCCCTGGACCGCCTCCTACGTCGCGATGCGCGCGCTCGGCGACCCCGACGCGTTCCTGCCCACCGACCTCGGGGTCAGGCGAGCCATCCAGCGGCTTGGCCATGCCGGTGATAAGCGCAGCCTGACCGCCCTCGCCGAACGGTGGCGGCCGTGGCGCGCCTACGCCACGCAGCATTTGTGGGCCAGCCTCGGAGAACAGAGAGATCAGAGCGAAAACAGAGAGGTGGTAGCGTGAAAGCATACGTCAACGAAATACAATCTCCCGCAGGCCCGCTCGCGTTCGCGGTGGACGAAGACGGGGCCCTGATGCGCCTGCACTTCGTGGAGAGCGACCACGGGTCAGTTATAGAAAGAGACCTGGAGGACGAAGGCTACGCCGTCGAGGTGGATGAGGCAAAGACCGCCGGCGTGCGGGCGGAGTTGTCCGAGTACGCAAACGGAAAGCGCAAGACCTTCGACGTGCCCCTGGCGTTCGCCGGATCGGAGTGGCAGAAGACCGTGTGGAGGGAGCTGACACGCATTCCGTTCGGCGAGACCAGGTCTTACGGGCAGGTCGCTGACGCGCTTGGGCGTCCAGGCGCGGCCAGGGCCGTCGGTAGCGCCAACGCCAGAAACGTCTTGCCCGTCGTCGTGCCGTGCCACCGCGTTATCGCCGCCGACGGCACGCTCGGCGGTTTCAACGGCGGGTTGCACCTGAAGGAACGTCTGCTCGAGCACGAGCGTATGGTAGGCGCCGCGGAGGAGTGATGAGCCTGGAGATGCGCCGCGAGTGCGAGCGCTGTGGTGCCACACTCGAGGACGTGGGCATCGCCTTTATATGCAGCCATGAATGCACCTTCTGCGCCACGTGCGCGCCGGCTATGGACCACATCTGCCCGAACTGCGGCGGTGAGCTGGTGGCGCGTCCCCGCCGTGTTGAGGATGCTGCTTCTGTCTGAAGTAGGCGCTTTATGAGGCCGAGGGATTTCGCGGGCCTCGCGCTGCTCGGAGCATTATGGGGCGGCTCTTTCCTGTTCATCCGCGTCGCCGTACCGGCTTTAGGGCCCTTCTTGCTCGTGGAGTTGCGCGTCGGCCTCGCCGTGGCGGCGTTGTTAGTCTACGCCCTCGCTGCGGGCCGCGTACCGAAGATACGGAGCAGGTGGAGGTCGTTCTTGATCCTCGGGTTTTTCAATGCGGCGTTGCCCTTCACCCTGATATCCGCCGCCGAGATACACCTGACGGCCTCGCTTGCGGCCATCCTGAACTCGACCACCGTGATGTTCACGGCGATGGTCGCCGCGATCTGGATGGGCGATGCCCTGACGGCAAGGAAGGTCATCGGGATCATCCTTGGGATAGTCGGGGTTACGGTGCTTGTGGGATGGGACCCGACCCCCCTGAACGGGGTCGTGCTATTGTCCGTGGCCGCGATGCTCGTTGCTTCGCTCTCTTATGCGTTGGGGGCCACCTACGTCAAGTCGTCGTTCTCCGGCATACCGCCGCTCGGGATGGCCATCGGGCAGTTGGGCGCGGCGACGGCGCTCCTCTTGCCTTTCTCCGTCGTTAGCGTTCCGGGGGAAGCGCCGTCATTCCCGGTGGTTCTCTCTATGCTCGGGCTGGCTTTGCTCTCGACGGCGGCGGCTTACCTGATCTACTTTCGCCTTATCGAGAACGTTGGCCCGACAAGCACGGTCACGGTAACGCTGCTCGTGCCCGTCTTCGGGCTTCTGTTCGGCGTCTTGCTCCTCGAAGAGCCCTTCGGATCCGGCACTCTTGCAGGGCTCGGCATCATACTCTCCAGCGTCGTGCTCATCACCGGGATCTCCCTACGGAAGTCCAAGCCCGAAAGCGGTTAGAGTCCTCAGCGCGGGTAGAGGATCATCTGCGTGCATCGGAAGAGCGCTATGGGCTTGCCACTCTCCTCGTCCGAGACCGTGGCGTCCCACACCTGCGTCGTGCGGCCCCCGTGGACCAGCTCGGCCCTGCACGCAATCGCACCACCCCGTTTGGTTCCGACGAAGTTGCTCTTGAGCTCGATCGTGGTGAAGCTCTCCGCGCCTTCCGGCAGCTTCACGAAGGTTCCGTAGCCGCATGAGGTATCTGCAAGGGCTATCACCGTCGCCGCGTGCAGGTAGCCGTTCGGCGCCATGAGCTCCTCGCGAAGATCAAGGCGGCCCGAAATGCTGCCTTCCTCAGCCTCCATTATCTCGAGCCCTATGAGACCGGGCAGGGTTCCGATGCCCCGTTTGTTCAACTCGTCGAGGACGGACATGCAAAGATCCTCCAGGTTCGTGTTCCGACCCGAGGGATTATCCCAGAGGCGCGTTCTTCGGGTGGATCTTGTTACATGGAATCTATCCTCAGGGGGTAGAATCTACCGGTGAGCGAAAGGACACAAACGAGAGCCCTCCGTGCCCCACGCAGAGTACGCGCTTACCTAGCAGCGAACTCCGAGCGCCCCTCACTCCTACTCGCCGCGAGCGAGGAGACGGCAGAGCGCTACGCTCGCGAGGCGACGGTCTTTAACGACGGCCTCGTCGTCCACCTGCCCTCCCGCGGCGTCCCCTACGGCGACGTCTTCGATCCCGCCGTGACCCGCGTCGGTCGGCGGCAGAGGGCGCTGCGCTCGCTCGGTTCGGCCCGCGTCGTGGTCGCCGGGCCGCTGGCCTTCATGGAGCGGACGCCGCTCTACGAGCCCATGAGTCTCGCATCGGGGACGGAGATAGAGCTCGACGCCGCGCTGGAGCGGTTGGTGGTCTTGGGTTACGAGCGGGTGGACAGGGCCTGGAGGCCAGGCGAGTTCGCGGTGCGGGGTGGGATCGTTGACGTGTTTCCGAGTACGCGTCGCTCGCCCGTCCGGGTAGAGTGGTGGGGGGACGAGGTCGAAAGCGTCCGCGCGGTCTCTTTGGCGACCCAGCGCGTCGTGCGCGAGCTCGAAGCGGTTACGGTCTTCGCGGCCCGCGAAGGCGACCTCGCGGGCCTCGCGGCCACGGAAGACGATCTCCCCGAGGAAGCGCGCCGCGGCGTTCGCGTCCCCGGCCTCGACCGGCTCCTGCTCAGCCTGAACCCCGTATCCCCGCGCGACTTGCTCCCCGACAGTATCGAGGTCTGGCGCGAGGAGCCCCAGGAAAGCGTTGGGGAGGAGGTAGACGGGCTCGTCCCCGACCTCTACGACAGGGACCTGCCAGCCCCCGACGTCGAGTTTTCCCTCGGCGAAGAAGGGGAGGCCGTCTCAGCCCCCCCGGTCGTGGCCTTGTCCGACACGCTCAGGGAGGCTGCCCGCAGGCTGGATACGCTGGTAGAAAACGGGCTCGCGGTCTTCGTCGCCAGTTCCTCGCGCGGAGAGGCGAGACGGACGGTATACGCGTTTGGGGAGATCAACCGCCAGGTCCGAGAGGCCGATCAGGTCGACCCATCTTTGCCGCCGGGGCTGTACGTGGTGCCGGGAGAGGTCGAGGAGGGGTTCACTTATCCCGACGGTGGCATCGCGGTCTTCCGCAGGGACTCGCTGCTCGGGCGCAGGCGCGAGGCGCGGCGCCGTTCGGGCGGTCGTTCTCTGGCCTCCTTCGCCGACCTCAAGGTAGGCGATTTCGTCGTGCATCAGATGCAGGGGATAGGGCGCTTCGAGGGGCTCGTGGCGCAGACGGTGCTCGGCGCGACCCGCGACTACATGCAGGTCAGCTATCGTGGCGGCGACACGCTCTTCGTACCCTACGAGCAGATGGAGCTGCTTCACAAGTACGTCGGTGGCGACGGGGCGCGCCTCGACAAGCTCGGCGGTACGACGTGGGCGCAGATCACGGACAGGGTCAGGAAGAGGGTCAAGGCGCTCGCCGGCGAGCTCTTGCGGCTGCACGCCCAGAGGGCCTCGGCACCAGGCTTCGCCTTCCCCGACGACGGGGAGTGGGAACGTGAGCTCGAGGAAGGCTTCCCGTACCAGGAGACCCCGGACCAGGAAGCCGCCATCACCGCCGTCAAGACCGACATGCAACGCCCGCACCCGATGGACCGACTTGTGTGCGGGGACGTCGGCTTCGGCAAGACCGAAATCTCTGTGCGGGCCGCCTTCAAGGCCGCCCTCGCGGGCAAGCAGACCATGTTGCTCGCCCCCACGACCATCCTCGTGCAGCAGCACGAGCGAACCTTCCGCGAGCGGCTCGGCTCGTACGCCGTCAGGGTCGAGAGCCTCTCGCGCTTCACCTCGCCCGCGGACCGCAGGAGGATCCTTGCGGACTTTGCGGCCGGGGAGGTCGACGTGCTTGTGGGTACGCACGCGCTGCTCGGGTCGGAGGTCAGGCCCAAAGACCTCGGGCTCGTCGTGGTCGACGAGGAGCAGCGCTTCGGGGTCAAACACAAGGAGCGCATCAAGGAGTTCAAGAGCTCCGTGGACGTGCTCACGCTGACGGCGACCCCGATACCACGCACGATGCAGATGGGCCTTGCCTCGTTGCGCGACATCAGCGTGATCGAGACTCCCCCCGCCGGACGCCGCAGCATCCTCACCCACGTCGGCCCCTACGAAGAGGACCTCGTGAAGCACGCCATCGAACGGGAGGTCGCCCGCGGCGGGCAGACCTTCTTCGTCCACAACCGCGTCGAGAGCATCGACGCGGTCGCGGAGAGGCTGCGAGAGCTGATACCGGGGGTCCGTTTCGTGACGGCGCATGGGCAGATGCCCGAGCGGGCGCTCGAAGGGGTCATGCAGCATTTTCTCGATGGGCAGGCCGACGTTCTCGTCACGACGACCATCGTCGAGAGCGGGCTCGATGTTGCGACGGCGAACACCCTTATAGTGGACCGCGCCGACGCGATGGGTCTCGCGCAGCTCTACCAGCTACGGGGTAGGATCGGGCGTTCCAGGCAGCAGGCCTACGCCTACCTTTTCGCCCCCCTCGGGGCCACCGTCGAGTCGCAGAAGCGGCTCGAAGCGCTAATGGATTTCACCGAGCTGGGTAGTGGCTTCGCCATAGCCATGAGGGACCTGGAGATCCGGGGCGCCGGCAACCTGCTCGGCGCGGAGCAGTCCGGCCACATAGCGGCCGTCGGCTTCGAGATGTACCTGAACCTTCTGGAGGAGGCCGTCGCTGCCGCCAAAGGGGAGCCGCAGGAGCGCGCCGAGGGTCGGCCCGTCATCGTGGAGCTCACGCTCGACGCTTATTTGCCGCCAGAGTACGTCATGGACGAGATTGAACGCGTCGACCTCTACCGCAGGGCCTCGGGCCTCGGCGCCCTCGCCGAGGTGGAGGACCTGGCCGAGGAGCTCGTCGACCGTTTCGGGGAGCTTCCGGAGCCGGCCAGGAACCTGCTAGGCCTCTCGCGCGTCAAGCTTCTCGCCCGCGAGACAGGAGCAAGCTCCGTTACCTACCGCTCCGGCAACCTCACGGTCACCGGCGCCACCGTGGGCTCCGCGGCCCCTGCCCTTTTAAGAAGGGCGACGAACGGCACCGTCACCACGAGGACGGGCAGGATATCCGTCCGTGCCCCCGAGAACGATCCCCTTACCCTCGCCGAGGAGGCGCTTCGGGCGCTCGTGCGCTCGCGCTAGGCGGTTCGCGGTCCAGCCGTCGGCTTTTCATTTTCGGCTGAAAGCTGGTAGATGGCGGTTGGAAGCGCGGTTTGCGGGAACATCCCACCTTCCCGAAAACCGCTGAAATGGCCGAGTTCGGTGGCCCGCGTGCTATAATCCCCGGCGGTCTCTGGCATCTATAAGGTAGCGAGGTTCTCGGTCGTCTTGGGCAAGTCTTTAGTAAACAGGATGTTGTACGTCTTTCTTTTCCTCTGGGTTGTCTCGCTCGTCTCTCTCGGATGCGATGCCGCCGAGCCGCAGGCCAACGTGGACTCCCAGGCGAAGAAGATCGCGACGTTCGAAGGCGGGAGCGTCACGCAGGGAGAGCTCGACGAGTTCGCCCAGCAGAGCGGTTTCGGCAGCCTTTCCAAGGACGATCCGCAGTACAAGGCGGCCATCCAGCAGATAATGCCCCAGCTCGTCGGCATCGAGATAGCCAAGGCCTACGCGAGCGAGCACAACATAACGGCCTCCGATAAAGAGGTAGACCAGGAGATCGAGAAGATCAAGAAACAGGTCGGCGACCAGGCCCGCACTTCCGGGCAGGATTTGAGCAACCAGGAGGCCTACGAGCAGGCCCTGAAGCAGAACAACATCGCGGAAGAGGAGTTGCGCGACGACATCCGCGAGAACCTCCCCGTTCAGAAGGTGCAGGAGAAGGTGGCCGGCAACGCGGAGCCGACCGATGAGGAGATCCAGAAGTACTACGAGCAGAACAAAGAGGCCCAATTCACGACCCCCGAGCAGCGCTGTGTGAGGCACATCCTCTTCACCAAGGACCAGAAGCAGAAGGCCGAGGACGTGAAGCAGCAGCTCGAGGATGGCGCCGACTTCGCGAAGCTCGCCAAGGAAGACTCCCAGGACCCCGGCAGCGCGGAGAAGGGCGGGGACCTCGGATGTCTCGGCAAGGGCGATACCGTCCCGCCCTTCGAGGAAGCGGCATTCGGGTCGAAGGAGGGCGAAATAGTCGGACCCGTAAAAACCCAGTTCGGCTACCACATCCTCGAGGTCACGAAGACCAAACCGAAACAGACCCGCCCCCTGAGCGAGGTCGAGCCGCAGATAAGGTCCCAGCTCTCCTCCGAGGAGCAGTCCACGGCGTTCAGCAAATGGCTGGAAGAGCAGAAAAAGCAGCGCGACGTGGAGTACCTCGAAGGCTACAAGCCGGCGTAGGTTACAGGCTTCAGGATTCAGGCCACGGGGTTCAGGTAGACCGGTGGCGCGGCGTTCGCGCGTAGCGTTACGCGCAGAATGGTTTGCAAGAGACGGGTCGTTGGTAAGAATCGGTAAAGATGGGCAACGGTATGCGGACTCCGGCATGGTAGCCGGAGTCAATGCCTGAATCCACTAACCTGAAATTGGGGAGGATGATGACGGAGATCGTCGCGGTCCATGGGCGTGAGATCCTGGACTCCAGGGGGAACCCGACGGTGGAGGTGGAGCTGGTTACGGTGAGCGGCTTCGTCGGCCGCGCCTCGGTCCCCTCGGGGGCCTCGACCGGCCAGAACGAGGCCGTCGAACTGAGGGATGGTGAGAAGGACCGCTACGGTGGCAAGGGCGTATTGAACGCCGCCCTGAACGTCGATACGGAGCTTGCGCAGGTGGTCATCGGGCTCGACGTGGCCGACCAGAGGACACTAGACCTCGCCATGCTCGAGGCCGACGGTACTGAGAACAAGGGACGCCTGGGGGCCAACGCGATCCTCGGCATCTCTTTGGCTGCGGCGAAGGCGGCGGCGGAGGCAGCTGCGCTCCCCCTTTACCGTTACCTCGGTGGGGCGGGCGCGTACACCCTCCCCGTTCCTTGCGCCAACATCATGAACGGGGGGGTCCACGCCGCCAACAACGTGGACTTCCAGGAGTTCATGATCGTGCCCACAGGGTTCGAGACCTACCACGAGGCGTTGCGTTCCGTCGCCGAGGTCTATCAGGTGCTCAAGAAGCTGTTGGCCGAGAGGGGTCTCTCGGGTGGCATCGGTGATGAGGGCGGGTTCGCGCCCGACCTCGAGAGCAACGGCGCGGCGCTCGGGCTAATCGCCGATGCCGTCCAGAGGAGCGGTTACTCTTTGGGAGACCAGATCTCCTTCGCCCTCGACCCGGCGGCTTCCGAGTTCTACGAGGATGGCGAGTACGACCTTGCCGGCGAGGGCAAGAAGCTCTCCAGGGAGGAGATGGTGGACTACTACGTCGGGCTTTGCGACGAGTACCCTATCCTCAGCATCGAGGACGGCCTCGCCGAAGACGACTGGGAGGGGTGGGCCATGATCACCGAGAAGCTCGGCGACAGGGTCCAGCTCGTCGGCGACGACCTCTTCGTCACCAACCCCAAAATATTGTCCCGCGGTATAGACGAGGGTGTGGGCAACTCCATCCTCATCAAGGTCAACCAGATCGGCACGCTAACCGAGACCTTCGAGACCATGGAGCTTGCGCACAAGTCTGGGTATACGACCATGATTAGCCACCGCAGCGGCGAGACCGAGGACGCGACGATCTCCGACCTCGCCGTGGCCGTGAACGCGGGTCAGATCAAGACCGGAGCGCCGGCCCGCGGCGAGCGCGTGGCCAAGTACAACCAGCTCCTGCGCATAGAGGAAGCCCTCGGAGACTCGGCTTTCTACGCGGGCCGGGCGGCTTTCAACCCGAGGGTCAAGCCGGAGAGAGGTGTCTGAGGTTGCGCAGGACAAAGATAGTCGCGACGCTGGGTCCAGCCACCTCCACTGAGGAGGCCATCGGGTCGCTAATACGCGCCGGGGTGGACGTGACGAGGTTCAATTTCTCCCACGGCGATCACA
>DATDKB010000325.1:0-2214 GCA_036520255.1 Rubrobacter sp.
GGCTCGCCGAAGAACTCGGCATGAGGACCGTGCTCGTCCCCCGAGCGGGAGGGGTCCTGAGCGCGCTCGGGCTCGCGATCTCCGACCTCAGGCGGGACTACGTGAGCCCTTACCTCGCGGACCTCGCGGACGTGAACGTCAGGGAGCTCAAGGAGCTCTTCGAAGGCATGGAGGGCACGGCCGCCAAAGACCTGGAAGGGCCACGACACACCCGCCGGGCGGACCTGCGCTACAGGGGACAGTCCTTCGAACTCACGGTCGAGGCCGAGAAGCCCCTGGAGATAGACAAGCTGGACGAGAGCTTCCACGCAGCACACGAGCGGCGCTACGGCTACTGGATGGAGGACGAACCCGTAGAGCTGGTGAACCTGCGCCTCATCGCCACCGTACCGGTGGACAAACCGGAACTGAGAGAGGCTCCAGCGAAGGGCGAGGCCGAGTCCGAACGTCGGGAGGCCAACTTCGACGGCGAGTGGCAGGAGGTGCCGATCCTGGACCGCGAGCGGATGGGCAAAGGTTCGGAGGTCGTCGGACCGGCGATAGTGGAGTTCAGGGAGGCGACCTGCGTCGTAAGGCCCGGCTGGCAGGGCCTGGTGGACGGCGTGGGCACGCTCGTATTGGAGAAAGAATGATGACCAGAGAACGACTAGATCCCGTAACCCTCTCGGTGCTGGCGAGCGCCCTGGCGGGGGTCGCCGAGGAGATGGGGGCGGTCCTGATCCGGGGCGCCTACTCCTCGAACATAAAAGAGCGGCGCGACTGCTCGACGGCGCTGTTCGACGGTAGGGGCAGGATGGTCGCCCAGGCCGAGCACATCCCGGTGCACCTGGGGGCGATGCCCGAGGCGGTGGCGGCGATCATGCGCCACGATCCTAGGCCCGGTGACGTTTTCGCGATAAACGACCCCTACTCCGGGGGCACGCACCTGCCGGACATAACGCTCGTCTCGCCGGTAGCCCCTGGCGAAGCCGGCGAGATCATCGGCTACGCGGTCACGAGGGCGCACCACTCCGACGTGGGCGGGATGCGCCCCGGCTCGATGCCCAGCGACTCGCGCGAGATCTACCAGGAGGGCATCATCATCCCGCCGCTCAGGCTGGTCAGGGGCGGCGAGTACGTAGACGACATTCTGGACTTCATCCTCGCCAACGTGCGCACCCCCGAGATCCGGCGCGGGGACCTCCGCGCCCAGATAGCGGCCAACCGCATCGCCGAAGAGCGGGTGGGCGAGCTCATCGAACGCCGCGGGAAAGAGATCGTGCTCGCCGCCTTCGACGAGGTCATCGCCTACACCGAGAGGCGCACCCGCGAGGCGATCCGGGAGCTCCCGGACGGCGTCTACCGCGCCGAGGACTTCCTCGAGGGCGACGGCACGGTAGAAGACGAGGACATCCCCATCCGGGCGACGGTGAGGATAAAGGACGACTCGATAAGCATAGACTTCGCCGGCACCGCGGACTCCGTGCGAGGCAACGTCAACTGTCCGCTGCCGGTGACGCGCTCGGCGTGCTACTTCGCCCTGCGCGTACTCTTACCCAAGGACATGCCCGCAAACGCAGGCACCTACGCGCCGCTGGAGATACGCGCCCCGGAAGGCAGCGTCGTGAACGCCAAGAGCCCTTCGGCCGTCGTGGCCGGGAACGTCGAGACCAGCAACCGCATCGCGGACGCCGTTCTCGCCGCACTCTCCGAGGCCGCCTCGCTGCCCGCGCAGGGCCAGGGGACGATGAACAACACGATCATCGGTGGCCCGGGCTGGACCTACTACGAGACCATCGGTGGCGGCCAGGGAGCAAGTGAGAAAGGCCCCGGTCCCTCCGGCGTCCACGTCGGGATGAGCAACACCCTCAACACCCCGATAGAGGCCTTCGAGCTCGAATACCCGATGCGCGTCGAACGCTACGAGCTCCTCTACGGCTCCGGCGGAGAGGGCAAGCACCGGGGCGGCGACGGCATAGTTCGCTCCGTGCGGGTACTGGAGCCCGCCAGCCTCTCCTTGCTCACCGACCGCCGGCGCCACCCGCCACGCGGAGCGAACGGCGGGGGACCGGGGAAAGTGGGCGAGAACTTCCTCAACGAGGAGAAGTTGCCGCCGAAGGTCAGCCGGGAGCTCAAGGCCGGAGACGTCGTCACGGTCCGCACGCCGGGCGGCGGCGGGTACGGACGAGCCGAAGAGTAAGCTCCGAACCGGACGGCGTTCTCGCGTTTACGGGC
>DATDKB010000326.1:0-2325 GCA_036520255.1 Rubrobacter sp.
CTGGCCATCTTAGGCAGGATCGACGAGGCCCACGTGCGTCCCCCGCTGCGCCGCATCTCGGAGGCGGAGAGGGAGAGGATCTGTCGCGTCGTTACCGAGGCCGGATTGTCGGACACACGCAAGGAGCAGCCGGGCGCTAGCGCCGTTGTGAGTCGCGGCTAGGGCAAGAGCCGTGAACGTTCTCTTTTCCCCCGTGACTATCGGAGGGATGGAAGTTCCCAATCGGATAGTCATGCCGCCCATGACCACCCGGCTGGCGGACCCAGAGGGCTACGTTACGGACGCCCTCGTCGCCTACTACAAGGCCCGGGCGCTCGGCGGCGTGGGCCTGATCACGGTCGAGATGGGCTCGCCGGAGAGGGTCGGACGCCACCGCTTCCGCGAGTTGGGCGTCTATGACGACCGGTTCCTACCCGGGCTCCAACGCCTCGTCAACGCCCTGCATGACGCGGGAGCCGTGGTCTCTGTCCAGCTCGGCCATGGCGGGAGCCGGGCCCGCAGGGCCGTCTCCGGCGAGACACCCATCGCCCCTTCTCGGATCCCCACCTCCGTCTACGAGATAGAGCCCGAGACGGTTGTGCCCTCGGAGATGAGCGTGAATCGTATTGAGCAAACGACGCTGGCCTTTGTCGAGGCTGCCCGACGCGCTGGGTGCGCCGGCTTCGATTTCGTCGAGTTGCATGGTGCACACGGGTACCTGATCTCCCAATTCTTGTCGCCTGCGGAGAACACCCGGACCGACGAGTACGGCGGCCCGTTGGAGAACCGCGCGCGCTTCGGCCTGGACATCCTGCGACGCATCAAGCGCGAGGTGCCTGGTCTCCCCGTAGTCTTCAGGTTAGGTGTCGAGGACTTCTTTCCCGGGGGGCTCACCTTCGAGGAAGGACTCCGGGTCGCGCGGTGGACCCAGGAAGCGGGCGTGGACGCCTTGAGTATCACCGCCGGACACTATCGCTCGCTTCCGGGGGCTGAGCGCATGATCCCGCCGATGGCCTACCCCGAGGGCACGTTCCTCGACTTTGGCGCTCAGGTCAAAGCGGAGGTCGATGTCCCGGTCATAGGGGTGGGCCGCCTAGGAAACCCCGCTATGGTCAGGACCGCCGTCGAGAGCGGCAACGTGGATCTGGTCGCGCTTGGGCGCACATTGATCGCCGATCCGAACTGGGTTAGGAAAGTGCGCTCCGGAGCGTCGTTGCGCCGATGCCTATCCTGCAATCACTGCGTCAACAGCATGAGATCCGGCGCCCGCATCTCCTGCGTGGTAAACCCTATCGCAGGTCACGAACTCGACTTCGCCGACCCGGCGCCTCCCGAAGGAGAGGAGATCTGCGTCGTGGGTGCCGGCCCCGCAGGGCTCTCCTACGCATCCCTGGTAGCCGACCGCAACAACGTCACCGTGATCGAACGAGCATCGGTGCCAGGTGGGGCCTTCCGCTACACAGGCAAGGCTCCACTATTCGGCGAGGTCGAAGCTGTAGAGGGATCGTTCGAGGCTTACGTGGACGGGCTTGAAGAGGCGTGCCGGGAAAAGAGCGTAGAGTTCCGCTACGGCCTCGATGTCACCAGAGAACCGCAGGTCCTGGCATCTTACGATCGTGTGGTGTTCGCTACCGGGGCGCGCTACCGGTACGGGCTCGGCCGCGTGGTGCCGCGCCTCCTTGACATAGGACTGGGCAAGTCGAGGTTGGGCCTGCGTCTGCTCTCTTCGTCGCGGGTGCGGGAGTGGCTCTACTATGGAGCTCGGCGCGGCACGGGACCATACGTACGGCAACTCGCACGTCCCGACCAGACAGTAACGGTCCTCGGCGACGCTGCCCAAGCCGGCAAGGCGAGGGACGCCGTCGATGGAGCGTTCCGCGCGGCGCTACTCAGCGAGTAGGAGGAGCAAGCATTGAACCTAGCGTTTCGTGAGGAACTCGCAGCAGTCTACGATTCGGCGTGCAGCCGCATCTCACGTATCGCCGAGCGTCTGGAAGGAGGCCGGGAATTTCCCCACGTGACAGATGACGGCCGCTGGCGCACGTGGCCTGCAGACGTGTACGCTGGATGGGACGGCGACAACTGGAGCCACGGAAACTGGACATGCGGGTTCTGGGTTGGCCTACTGTGGTTAGCCTTCTTGCGCACACGGGAGCCCCGTTTCGAGGAGTGGGCACGGTATTTCGGCGACCTCGTAGCTCCCCGACAGCACGACGTCAACACCCACGACATCGGCTTTGTCTTCTATCCGAGCTTCGCCCTGGGTTACGAAATCACCGGTGAGGAGGAGCTGAGACAGCCCGCCGTGCAGGCAGCGCGAACCCTGATCAGGCGCTTCAACCGGCG
>DATDKB010000327.1:0-3515 GCA_036520255.1 Rubrobacter sp.
CGTTCCGCCCATGTCGAAGGAAAGGACGTCGGGAAAACCGGACTCCCGACCGTAAAAGGCCGCGGCTAAGGCGCCTGCCGCGGGGCCGGACTCCAGTAGGCGAATCGGAAACCGACTGGCCGTCTCCACGCTGGCCGTCCCACCGTTGGAGAGCATGATGTACAGCGAACCCTCGAATCCGAGCTTTTGCAGCCGTTCTTCGAGCCTCTGCAAATAGCGTTCGACCAGCGGACGGACGTAGACGTTGCAGACCGTCGTCGAGGTGCGCTCGTACTCCCTGATCTCGGGCGACACCTCCGAAGAGAGCGAAACCGTGATCTCCGGCGCCTCTTCGGTCAGGATCTTGGCGACCCTTTGTTCGTGGGCCGGGTTGCGGTAGCCGTGCAAGAAGCTCACAGCCACGGCCCCAACCTCGCGCACCTTAAGCTCCGCCGCTATCGATCGCACCTGTTCCTCGTCGAGCTCGAGCATGACCGAGCCGTCGTCGAGCGAGCGCTCGCGCACGCCGTAGCGCAGGCTCCGCGGCACCAGCGGCTCCGGCTTCTCGATAAAGATGTCGTACATGTCGTAGCGGTGCTCGGTGCCGATGGCGACCGCGTCGCGGAAGCCCTCCGTGGTCAGTAGCGCAGTTCGAGCGCCCCTGCGTTCGATCAGAGCGTTAGTGACCAGCGTGGTACCGTGGATGATCGTACCCAATTGTCCAGCCTCGACATCTTCCCGCTCGAGCAGCTCGTACAGTCCTTTCTCGACGGCTTCCGACGGATCATCCGGGGTAGTCAGTATCTTGCCGACTGCCTGTTCGCCCGTATCGTCCTCGATGAGGACGATATCCGTGAACGTCCCGCCGATATCGATGCCTACGCGATAGCGTTCATGCGAGTGCAAGTCTTACACCTCGATTCTTTCTGCAAGACCTCATCAGGGTAGCAAGCGGGCAAAGTCACGTCCGCACGACGGTGTGTCAAGACCCTATCTAGCGTAAGGCGGAGTTCGGCGAGCTTGGCCGCACGCCGGTAGTCCGTGCGTCGTCTTTCCAGGGCGTCCACAGCCCGCTTGTCCTCGCCCGACCCTCTCGTAGGCGTACCGCTCAGCGGGCCGAACTCGCCGAGCACGCCCACCGCCGCTAGACTCCCCTTCGAGGTCTCGGATCGCCCCCACGGCGCCCTCAACCCTTCCTCCCGCCACAGTCCGGACCGAGTTACTCCGAGACTTCGGCGTTAAGGACATGCGGTTGGCCATAACCCCGTCCAACACTACCATGTCTCGAACGCCTCTTCCCGTTGCGTTCGCCAACCATCGAATTTATTATACAGTATCCAAAATCGTCGTACAAAGGCGTTAGACGGGGGTTATCAAGCTTGAGCCAGCCGAGCAATCCGGCGGGGGCAAGGTTTCACGGTCCCAACCTCGCTTACGTTCTTGAGATGTACGAGGGTTACCGGGACGATCCGGCTTCCGTGGACGAGGTTACCCGCGGCTTCTTCGAGCGCTGGAGCCCGCCGGGACGCGGTGCTGAGGACGAGGGGTTCCCCGCGGCTGCTCTCGACAAGGCGCTTAAGGCGGCACGGCTGGTAGAGGGCATAAGGAGCTTCGGATACGCGGCGGCCCGGCTCGATCCCCTCGGAAGCGCGGCACCCCTGGACCCGATTCTCGAGGCCGATTTCCACGGCCTGAGCGAGGAGGACCTGGAGGGCTTGCCGGCCGGCTTCGTTGTTAACGGCCCGCTGGGAGAGAGTGTGCCGTCTGTCAGGCGCGCGGTGGACGAGCTGCGGCGTATCTACTGCGGTGCCTCCGGGTACGACTTCGCGCACGTGCGAGACCCGAAGGAGCGGCTCTGGCTCAGAGACGCCGTCGAGTCGGGGCGCTACGGGGGCAGGCTGGGGGCCGAAGAAGCCGTACAGCTCCTGAAACGTCTCACCGAAGTGGACACGCTGGAGAGGTTTCTCCAGAAGACCTTCTTGGGGCAGATAAGGTTCGGGTTGGAGGGCTTGGACGTGTCGGTGCCGATGCTGGACCGGCTCATGCGGCGCGCCTCCGAGGACAGCATTCCCGAGGTGGTCATGGGGGCCGTCTCCCGGGGGCGGCTAAACCTCTTGGCGCACCTGCTCGGCGAGCCTTACGCCGCGATCTTCGGCCTGTTCGAGCGGCCGGGCGGCTCGGACGAGGACGGCGGGTGGGTCGGAGACGTGAAACACCACCAGGGCGCTCGCGACTACTACGTCGGCGAGACGGACGAAGATCGCAAGGTCTTGTTGAACATGCCGCCCAACCCGAGCCACCTGGAGTTCCTCGATCCGGTGGCCGAGGGGATGGTCCGGGCCTCTCAGGAGAAGCGCGGTGGGCCGGGCTTCCCCGAGCGCGACGGGAAGGCGGCGCTCGCCGTGCTCACGCACGGGGACGCCGCCTTCGTGGGCGAAGGGGTGGCGGCCGAGACGCTGAACCTCTGCAGGCTGCCCGGCTACACCACAGGCGGGACGGTCCACATCGTCGCTAACAACCAGATCGCCTACACCACAGAGCCCTGGGAGGGCCGCTCGACGGCCTACGCCAGCGACCCGGCCAGGGGGTACGACGTACCAGTGGTCCACGTCAACGCCGACGACCTGGAGGCGTGCCTGGCGGCGACGGAGATGGCCTACGCCTATCGCAGAGAATTCGGTAAGGACTTCGTGATCGACCTCATCGGCTACAGGCGAAGGGGGCACAACGAGGGCGACGAGCCAGCCTACACCCAGCCCAAGACGTACGAGGTCGTTCGCGAACACCCGACCGTGCGCGAGGTCTGGGGGAGAAAGCTCGAAGAGCGCGGCGTGATCGAGGAAGGCGAAACCGAAGCGATGGCCGAAAGGGCTTGGGACGTGCTCGACAGAATACACAACGAGATGGAGGGCTCCGAAGGATCCATAACGAGCGCGGGCCAACCCGATCCACTCGCGGCCGGCATGCCTCACACGGGCGTCGCCTCGGGCAGGCTAGAGGCGCTCAACGAGGCCCTCCTCCGGCGGCCCGAGGGCTTCAGCCCGAACCCCAAGCTCGAGCGCCTCTTGCGCAAGAACCGCGGCGACCTCGAGAGTGTCGACTGGGCGCACGCCGAGGCGCTGGCCTTCGCCACGTTGCTGGAGGATGGCGTCCCCGTCCGGCTTACCGGGCAAGACACGGTGCGTGGCACGTTCTCCCAACGCCACGCAGCCCTCTGCGACGTGCAGACCGGCGAAAGTTACGTGCCGCTGCACCACATCCCTGGGGCGAAGGCCTCCTTCGCGGTCCACAACAGCCCGCTTTCCGAGATCGCCGCGATGGGCTTCGAGTACGGCTACACCCTGAACGCGCCGGAGGTGCTGGTGTTGTGGGAGGCCCAGTACGGCGACTTCGCCAACGTCGCCCAGCCCATCATCGACCAGTTCGTCGTCTCCGGGCGGTACAAGTGGGGCCAACGGTCCGGCCTCGTCCTTCTCCTCCCGCACGGTCATGAGGGGAAGGGACCGGAGCACTCGAGCGCGAGGCTGGAGCGCTTC
>DATDKB010000328.1:0-4414 GCA_036520255.1 Rubrobacter sp.
CTCATCGGCGCCATCATAATCCTCGTCGTCGGCTTCATCATCGCCAAAGTGCTGCAGGGCATCGTCACCAGGGTGCTCCAGAGCATGGGCTTCGAGGGCTGGATGGAGAGCGGAGGCATAAAGCAGTTCTTCGACAGGTCACAGACCAACCAGACCCCGCTCTCCATCTTGGGTAAGCTAATATTCTGGCTGGTGTTCTTCATTGCCATCACGATGGCCGTGGACACTCTGGGGATCTCGGCGATCTCGGACGTTTTGGCCCAGTTCATAGCCTACATCCCGCAGATCATAGCGGCGATCCTGATCCTGGTGCTCGCCACCCTCTTGGCCAACTTCGTTGCAGGAATAGTCAGGGGGGCCACAGGGAGCAACGTCATCGGCAGTGTCGTGCAGTACGGCATCATCGTGTTTGCGGCCTTCGCGGCCCTCACCCAGCTCGGGATAGCCCCTGAGCTTATAGCTCCTACGTTCCTCATCCTGCTGGGTGGTGTTACGCTGGCTGCGGCCATTGCGTTCGGCCTAGGTGGCCAGGGCGTCGCCCGGCAGATAGTCCAGGACGGCTCCGAAAAGAGAGATGAGGTCAAGCAGCAGATCCAGCAGCAACAGAAGAACCAGGAACAGCAGAGCGAGCAGCAAAGCGATTCTTCCGAGAGCGTGGAGGTCGACGGTCAGAAGCTCGAAGCTCCTCGCCTGCGGCGCGAGTACTAGGGCACCGGCGGGCGGCTTTCGAGGAAGCGACAGCTACAGTAGGCAACAAGAGCGGTAAGAACCATCAGCGCGAGGGCGTCCATTAGAAGACGCCCTCGCGGGCACCAAGGAGGAGCAAGAGGACGATGTCACAGACGGCAACCCGGGCGGCGACGAGAGGCGCGTGGCCCGTCGAACGGTTCGAGGCGCCGACGCAATGCGCGGGTTACTGGGTCCGCGACCCGCGTGGACGGAAGATCGGCAGGTTGAAGAGGCTCTTCTTGAACGAGAGCGGCGGACCCGAGTATGCAGAGGTCAAGGTAGGGCTTTTCGGACTCAAGACGGTCCTGATCCCACTCCAGACCGTCACCGCCGACGCGCAACGACGGTTCCTCGTGCTCCAGTAGACGATCCTTGCAACACGTGACAGCAGCTCGTTAGACGAAATGGGCCAACGAAAGAGCAAGAAAATGGGCAGATGCCGACCCAACAACAAGAACGGATCGCTGCTTGATTTCGAGGTAGGAAAGGGCGAGCGCAGGTCGCTGACTCTGAGAAAAGGCCACTGAGGTTGCCGCTGTCTGGGCGAGGAGCGACCTGATGCTCGAGGCAATGCGGCCTTCCGAGCCACCTCGGCACGGTTGCCTGCTTTACGCATCGCTGTTGCCGCCCGGTTATGCTCTGGATACCTCCGACCCTGACGTGCTCCTCTTGCTTCGCCCCGAGGGCACGATTGCCGCCATGTTCAGCGCCCGGGGCGTGACTGCGGAGGGCATCTTGGAAGCGGCCGCGCAAGATTGCGAGCGACGAACCCTTTTATGAGTCCTTCGGCGCCTTCCACGTCGAACCGCGTAGTCCGCGAGACGCTCTCGGCACGAAACAACAGGCGGATTTCATCTCTCCGAGGAGCCGGCCCTCACCCCCACCACGGACGAACGCGAGGTTTGCGTGGAGGAGGACCGAACGAGGCAACTAGCGGTGAACCGGGAGCGGCACCGACGGGGTGCCACGCGCCTCCCGAGGAGACGTGGCAACCTTCTCCCGGCGGGTCGGGACCCATTCCGGCCTCGTGCGCGGAGTCACTATCCGGGTGTTGGGCGTGACGACGCCTAGGACGTGAGCCAGGAGGTTTGGATCAGGGTATGCCGCAACATAAGGAATTTCCGAAGGGAAAACGCCATCACCACCTGGCTCTGCAGTATCGCGACAAACATGTGCCTCGGATTGCGCCGGAATCGGCCGCGGCGTAATGAGCGGGAGCGTGGCGAAGATGGGACACTCCTCCTGGCGGAGCCGTCCGGCGGCGATGCGGACCCGGAGGCCGCCACCCCAAACCCCGAGCGGAGCCGGGAGATAGGAGCTGCCCTCGAGCATACCTGGGCCGACCACCGTGCCGCGCTCGTCCTCAGGCACATGGTGCGTCTCTCCTACGCCGATATCTCCTAGATCCTGGACGTCCCGAACGGGACGGCGAAGGGCTGGGCGAGTAGGAGCCGCGCCGCCATGCACGTAGCACTGGTGGAGGGGGCGCCGCCCGCCCAGGCCGCCTGTGGCTAGCGGATCGGGACAGTTGAGGCCCAGCGTGCCATCGCGACTCCGACGGGGCGCTCTCTAACTGCCGAGTGGTAAGAGTGACTAACGAGCACCTACAGCGCAACCTTTGGCATGACTCGAGGTGTGCCGCCTCGTCGTTCAGCACCCTCGCTGAGTGTGCGGGAGCGCGAGGCGGCGGTAGGGCGGCTGCTGAAGTGGATGGTCAATGGCAAGCTCGCCCACCTATTGCTTGAGCTGGTGGATAATTTCGGGGAGGAGAAGGAGCATGGGACAGCGGTTGAGGTGCGCTGGAACCACAATGGCCTCTCTTGCATGGTCGCAAGTAGGCGCGAAGCAGTCTCGAAAGTTTTGAGCTAGTTCCAATGTGCCGGCCTCATCGAAACAAACAAAGCGAACAAAACCTGGTAAGGTACGTACGGGTTCGCTACGGGCGCTTACCAGCGTACAGTCCCACAACGTTTTGCGTAAACAGGCCGCCTTCGCTTATTGGCGACGGAGAAACGCTCCGGTGTGCTTCCGCAAAGAGAGCGAGAGCACCATGTCCAACGAGAAGCCGAAGCACGCGAGCGTCACGCCCCAATCCAACACGCCTCCGGGCAACACCTTTGCGGTCGGCCCCCGACACAGGAACTGGTTGGCGGCTGTGATCCTGTTGTCGATTCGGGAGTGGAATTCCTACGGCTACGAGCTCATGGAGCGGGCTACGGCGTTTGGGTTCGAGGCGATGAACACCGGGACGTTGTACCGAACGCTCAGGCAGATGGAGAAGGATGGTGTCGTCGAGTCGAGTTGGGAGATCTCAAGAGGTGGTCCTGCGCGCCGGATGTACGCCATCACCGATGCCGGCGAGGCCTATCTGGGCTTCTGGGCGAAATCCTTAGAGCAGTACCAGCAGAACATGGACGAGTTCTTCAGGCTCTATGCGGGCACGCCACCGCATACGTCCGAGAACGAAGACGACTAGCCGGGAACCCCGTCCGATACCGAATGGCGGAAATGCAGCAACGGCGGAGTCCGGCCGCCACGCCAGCAGAAGGATTTGACCAGGGTACCCCGATCTCCCGACGAAGGGTGTATAGTCGCCGGTGGAAACACTCTGTGGGCTTCTCTTATGCCTTGCGTTTCGTGTCGGATTACCCGCAAGTTGCTGGTGCGCAACGAACGCTATATTTCTATCTTCCGGGCGTTCATCTTAATAGCGTTCACCCTCATGTCCTTGAGACACCTCTCTTAGCAGTTGGGTACAATTGCACACTAAAGGGGTGGCAACAGGGGTGGAGCCCGTGACAAGAGAGCCTAAAGCGAAACCCACGAGCGAGGATGGGACTGCGCAAGGGATGGCTGAGCACGGGAGTTTCGCACGGGGACGCGAGCGATTTCTCAGGCGCGAGGAGTTCGTGCGCCAGCTACTCGCCAACTTTCCCAATGGCTCGGTGAACATCTTCGACGGGGATCTACGCTACCTGCTGGCCGAAGGTCGGGGGCTCGAGGAGGAGGGCTTGACGCCCGAGATGCTGATCGGCAAGACCCTCGATGAGCTGTTCCCGAAGGAATCAGCCGACTTCGTTAGGCCTTACTACCGGAGGGCGTTCGCCGGGGAAGACGTCGAGTTCGAGCTTCCTTTGGGAGGCCGCACTTACAACATCTACGCTGCACCCCTGCGCGAAGAAAGCGGCGAGGTCCGCACGATAATAGCCGTCGCACAGAACGTCACCGAGCGCAAGCGGGCCCAGGAGGAACGCGAGCGACTCCTGGCCCGGGAGTGGAAGGCCCGCGCCGCGGAAGAGGAGCGCAAGAGGATAAGCCGAGAGCTGCACGACCGCGTGGCCCACGCGATGGTCGTCGTGCGCCAGAGCCTGGAGCTCTACGAGGCCCTAGAGCAGAGCGACCCGGAGAGAGCCCGTGCCAAGATGAACCTGGCCAAGGAGATGACCTTGGAGGCCATGAGCCTCACCAGGGACCTTTCATCGGAGCTCCGCAGCGCGGAGGTCCTGGAAGAAGGCGTCGCCGCCGCCTTGTCGAACCTCCTCGAAGTCTCCGTCCCGCCGGGCGTCGAGTGCGCCCTCTCCGTCGAGGGCGACGAGGCGCTCGTCCCGGCCCACGTGCGCGAGCAGTTGTTCGTAATCCTCAGGGAAGGCGTCCGCAACGCCGTCTCACACTCCGAAGCCAGCCG
>DATDKB010000329.1:0-7698 GCA_036520255.1 Rubrobacter sp.
AGAAACCCGGCCTGCCGTTAGAGTTCCGGACGGTACGAGGCAGTAGGGGAGCGCTCGCCCTCGAGATCGGACCCTTGAGGCTGCCCCCCTCCTGCTGAGCACGCTCGGTTTCCGAGGAGCATAATCCGGAAATACCCGCGGGCACCTTGCCCTTCCCCTTGCCCGTATTCACCGGAGTGCGTGGAAGGTAGATTCTCGGAACCTCGTTTGCAGGATCGTGCATAGATTGTGGCCAGGACATCCTTGAAGTTATGGTATTCGACTCCGGTACTCAATGCGCAAAACACTATATGTTGTGGCGTCGGATAAAGATGCGAAACCGTGCATAAGATCCAGGGCGACCACGCCCAAGAGGGAACCCGACTGCGAGCGGAACGCCACCGGACTCGATACCCCAACCTACGCGGAATCCGCGGTGGCGGCCTGGGCGTTGGCGCTCATCGGATTGTTCAACATCGTGGGGTCTTACGGCTCTGGGCTCCTCGGCGCCCGCCACAGCAAGCGGTAACTGCTCGCGGGGATCTATCTACCTCTCGAGGGCCGTCGTAATCACGCTTTTCATCACCCTGCCTCCGACCCCGACTGTGGTGCTCGTCTACGCGGCGGCTATGGGAGTTCTCTGGCTCTCGACGGGACCGTTGACCTCGGGGCTCGTCGCGGTGATATTCGGGACCGGTAACCTCGGGACCCTTTTCGGGATAGTGTTCCTGAGCCACCAGGCCGGGGCTTTCCTCGGGGTCTGGCTCGGCGGCCTCGCCATGGAGCAGACCGGCTCCTTCACGCCGGTGTGGCTGGCCGGGATCGTCCTCGCCGTCATTGCCGCGGGGGGTTGCACTGGCCCATCGTCGAGCGGCCAGCGCCGAGCTTCGCGGCCCCAGCGCAGACGGGGAGTTGAGGAGATCAAGAGGTCCGAACTCCGACGCGCCTGAAGAGCAGGACCCCGGCGACGATGGCCAGCAGCACCAGAGAAGCGCGTACGGTGCGAGGGAGATGGCGCGGACCATCCGAACAGTGCGCCGCATCTGCGCAGCGTCGTTGAGGCGGGGAAAAGGTTCGTCCGGTTCGGGCACACCGAGGAATTCGCACAGTGGACCCCAGCCCTGCCCCACGTCGTAGACTAGCAATTGACCGGGCGGTACGCGGCGTTTGACGTCCTCGCTATGCCACTCGAAGACCCCTACAGCGTAGTCCTTGTCCTCGAAGAGGCCGTCGAAGGTTCCATCCCAGATGAGCTCGTACGCAAGGCTGCCCGGATCGAGCCTGCCGGACGAAAGCAGGGAGGATATGGCGAAGATGGCGCGGAACAACGGCGAACGGGCCGTGATCTTTCTGAGCTCGTAGATGGTGGTGCGGGTGCTCTCTTACCACCGGTCGGGATCTCGCACGCTTAGGAGCACCTTCGCCCCAGGATGCCGCTCCATCAGATCCTCGTAGAAGGTGCACGCCGGCCAATCCACGGTGGCCTCGTAGTCGCCGAGCACTCCCTCCCAATCTGCGGGCTCCCCCCGCCAGGCGGAGAGCCAGAAACGCTCGTGCTCGGGGTGCGCGAAGACCCCGGTCATGTGGTAACACGGGCCGAAGCCGAGCCTCTCCAGCGCGACCTTCAGCGACATCGTGCCAGTCCGGCCGAAGCCGGCGCCGATGACCTTCGCCCTAGCTCTTGGAAGTGTAGCCCTCGAACTGTTCGCGCAGCTTCAACTTCTGGAACTTGCCGGTCGCGGTCATCGGGATGGATTCGACGAACTCGTAGGCGTCTGGTAGCCAGAACTTGGCGAAGTCCACTTCGAGGTGGGCCCGCAGGTCGTCTTCCGTGGCGTTCTCGCCGTCCACGAGGACGATGGCGGCTAGGGGTCGTTCGTCCCACTTTTCATGGGGGATGGCGATCACAGCCGCCTGCGAGACGGCCGGGTGGGCCATAAGCGCGTTCTCCAAGTCGACAGAGGAGATCCACTCTCCCCCGCTCTTTATGAGGTCCTTGCTGCGGTCGGTGATCTTGATGAACCCGAACCTGTCTATGGTGACGACGTCCCCCGTCCTGAACCACCCGTCGTCTGTAAACTTATCGTCGCCCTCCGGCGCCTCGTAGTAAGATTTCGCGACCCAGGGGCCCCTTACCTCCAGCTCGCCCATCGCCTCGCCGTCCCACGGCACGAAGCCCTCGTCGCCCCGGGCGCGGACCTCGACGAACGGAACGGGATATCCCTGCTTGGCTTTGTACTCCAGTTGCTCCTCTTCGGGGAGCTTCTTCATCTCCGTGGTCAGGTTTGCGATGGTCCCAATGGGGCTCATCTCCGTCATGCCCCAGGCGTGGACGATGTTGATCCCGTGCCGCTCCTCGTACTCTCTTATGACGCCTTTGGGCGCCGCGGACCCTCCGATGACCATCGCCCGCAACTTCGAGAGGTCGTATCTTCCCGGCTCCGCATCCAGAGCCTGCAAAACGGCGAGGAAGACGGTGGGGACGCCGGCTGTAAGCGTCACCTCCTCCTGCTCCAACTCTTCGAGGAGGCTCACCGGATCGAGGTGGGGGCCTGGCATCATAAGCTTGGCCCCGACGAGGACGGAGGCGAAGGGCAGGCCCCAGGCGTTGACGTGGAACATTGGGACGACGGGCAGTATACAGTCCCCTTCCGAGATGGAGAACGTGTTGCCCATCGCCGCCATCATGGAGTGGAGAACGGTGGAGCGGTGCGAGTAGAGGGCGCCTTTGGGACGGCCCGTGGTCCCCGAGGTGTAGCACAGCGCGGCGGCCTGATTCTCCTCGAAGTCCGGGTACTCGAAGTCCGCCTCGTCGGGGCCGGAGAGCAGGTCCTCGTAGGAGATCATGCCGTCTGGCACCTCGCCGCCTTCTGTAACGATCACGGCGTGCTCGACGTTCGTCTTTTCCCTGAACTTCTCGAAGACCGGAACCAGGGTTTCGTCGACGAGCATGACCTTATCTTCGGCGTGGTTGGCGATGTAAGCGAGGTCGTCCTCATGCAGACGGGGGTTCAGGGTGTGCAGCACGGCCCCGGAGGAGGGGACGCCGAAGTACGCCTCCAGGTGCTGGTAGGTGTTCCAGCCCAGCGTGCCGACCCTATCGCCCGGCTCTAGCCCGAGTTCGCCCAGGGCGACGGCGAGCTTTTTGGAGCGGGAGACGAAATCGGCGAAGGTGTGGCGGTGGAGAGACTTGTCGGGACGGCGGGTGACTATTTCGCGGTACCCGTAAAGCTGCTCCGCCCGCCGCAGGATGTAGGGAAGCGTGAGTTGGAAGTCCTGGGCAAGTCCCTCTAGCATGTCATCTCCTCTATTCGTAAGTTGTAGGGCGCGCCGTGGGCGCGCCCCTGGCGCCTGTACTCCCTCTCCCGCAGAAGCATTGTCGCAGGCGATCTTAGCAGGCACAATGAAAGGGGGTCAAGACTGGAGCCGGGTGGATAGAGAAGGCTTCGAGATCGTGGCGGTGACGCTCTTCGGAAAGATAGTCGTTGCCCGCTACCCCACTTTCGAGCAGGCCGAGTGGCGCGCCAGAAAGCTCGGCGAAGAGGCCGAACGCATTCCGCGCGGCTACATCCAGTACATGGTGCGGCCCGCTCGAAAGTCCTCACCGAGCGAGTAACCCCCAAACGCGAACACCGCTCACAATTCTCAGCCCCCTCTCAGAAACGACGACTAGGTTGCATGGTGTGTAGCCAGATGGTTGTAGGCATCGGTCGTCCTCCCGGCGGAAGGAGTAGGCGGTGCGTAGCTGGATAAACCACGCGGGGGCGTTCGTGCTGATCTCGATCGGGATATCCCTCTACTCCTGGGACCCGGGCTTCGCGACCGCAGGTGCCCCGACGCCGGCCCTGCTGCCACTCATAGTGGGCCTACTCTGGGGAGGGCTGGCCCTCAACGACCCGCTGCGTGGGCGACGCCATCATCGTTGGTCCCGCGCGGGCTCGCTCCGTGCCGGTCCGGCTCGCGGCGCCGGCTACAGGAGGCATCGAAGTTCCAGGCATCCGGCGGCGCGCCCCTTCGCCGGAGGAGGGAGAACAGTTGCCGCGATGAACGCGCCGGCTGCTCATGCAGGGGGTTCCTTCGCAAGGGATGCCCTCCGTATCGTTGCCAGGGAGGCGAGAGAGAACCTCTATGGCGCCAGGGTTTCGATGTGGGCCGTGCTCTCCGGGATCGTGCTGAGCCTGATGAGCTCGGATCTCTCGCTTACGGGCACGGAGCCCTCGCTTCTGGAGCAGAGCGAGGGCCTCTATATCGTAACGAGCCTCGCCATCGGCCTGGGCCTCCTGGTAGCCGGCACTCTCGCCACGGACTCCGTGGCCCACGAGAAGGAACGGTTGCCGTTGAGGGGCGCGCTGCTCCTTGGCAAGGTCTGGGGCGTCATCGCGGCGTGGCTCCTCATCTTCGTGATCTCCGTCCCCTACATTCTGGTGGTTGGCTTCGGCACGAGCGTCTCTTGGACGGCACTGACCTACACCTTCGTTCTGGGCAGCCTCTGCGTGGCAGGCTTCGCGGCCCTGATCGTGGGCATCAGCGCCCTATCGCGCTCCCGGCGTTGCGTGACGCTCGCTTCTGTGACCATCTTCATCGCGATGACCGCCCCGACGCTGCTTGGCGCGGTGCTCCATAAGAGCTGGTTCGGATCCATCTACAACGCTCTGAGCCCTTTCGCCCAGGTCAGGCTCTCCCTCGACAGCGTGATAGCGGACAAGGAGAGCCTGCTCGTGCAGCTCCCGCACATCGGAGCCTTGGCGGCGTTCGCGACGATCGCGGCAGTATTCGCAGCCTTCGCGGTCCGCGGGGTCTCGCTAAAAGGGGGGATGAGTGGCATGAGGGATGCAGAGATTTGAAACCTTGGGGTCAGCATGGGGCCTCGGTCGCGGCCAGACGAACCGGTTTGCGTCCCGCGGGTTCGGGCTCCTAAGGAAGGGTGCGATCGTAAGCCGCATCCGGTAGTTCAGGCTCGGGCCTCTCCTACTCGATCAACGGCGTGTGGACCACCCCGGTCGGACAGCCCCGTGAAGAAGGTACAATACCGATTGGGAAGACGACGAGGAGCAGTGGGAACGTAGAATGTCCTTGCCGATACGGTGGCGCTTGACGCTCTTCAACGCGCTGGTCATCGGCGCCATCCTGCTGGCGCTGGGTTTCTCGCTCTACCTGCTGCTGCGCGAAGCCCTGCTCTCGAACGTGGAAGATACCGCCCGCGGGCGTGCGGTCGCGGCCGCCAACGTTTTGGAGTCCGGGGGCGACATTCTGGGCGAGGACGCGGAGCACCTCACCGCGGACGGGGTCTTCCTCGTCGCCCGGGACGCCAGGGGCGAGATCATCGACCATACACCCAACCTTTCGATACTGAAAAAAGCTCAAGATCCCGTCTGGGAACGGGCGTTCGCATCCGGTGATCCCGAGGGTGGCACGGCAAGACTCTCCTCCGAGGACTCGGACTACATCTACGCCGTGCCGGTGGACCCGCCGAGCGGGCCCGCGCGGGTGGTGGAGGCCGGCAAGGCCTACGAGCCGGTCCAGGAGACCCTCGAGGTCTTCGGGACCGTGCTGGCGACCGGCCTCGGCGTGGCCCTCCTCTTGTCCATCGGCGGCGCCTACCTCCTCGCGCGCGCCGCCTTGCGGCCCGTCGACACCGTGACGAGCGCCGCCGGGGAGATGGGCGGGGACGACCTCTCGAAGCGCCTGCCCGTGGCGAACCCCAAAGACGAAGTCGGGCATCTCGCCATCACGATAAACGCCCTCCTCTCACGCCTGGAGGCCGCCTTCGCGCGGCGAGAGGAAGCGCTGGCGCGCCAGCGGCGCTTCGCCGCCGACGCCAGCCACGAGCTCAGGACCCCCCTCACCTCCATAAGGGGCAACGCCAGGATGCTCGACGAGTGGGCACTCGAAGAAGACTCGGAGAGGGCGAAACAGAGCGTCGGCGCCATCCGGTGTGAGGCCGACAGGATGAGAGACCTCGTCGAGTCCCTCCTCGCCCTCACCCGCGGCGACGAAGGCGCCGGCCTAGAGGTCGGGCGCCAGGACCTCGCCACCGTCGCCGAAGAGGTGGTGCAAACGGCTAGAGCCACGGTTAACGGGAAGGTGTCCATCGAGTACGTGCGTCCAGAGCGTGAGGTTACGGCAACCTTCGACCTGGACAGCATCCAGCGCCTGGCGGGCATACTTGTGGACAACGCCGTAAAGTACACGCCTGAGGGGGGCAAGGTGACGGTGCGCGTGCGTGAAGGGGACCGCCAGGCAGAGCTCGAGGTCTCGGACACTGGCGTCGGCATACCTGATGCCCAGATGCCCCTTATCTTCGAGCGCTTCTACCGAGCCGACCCTTCCCGCACGCAGGGCGGCGTGGGGTTGGGGCTCTCCATCGCTCGACAGATCGCTGAGGCCCACGGTGGCACCATACAGGTGAGTAGCAAGCCCGGCGAGGGCTCCACCTTCACGCTCCACTTACCGAACAGGACCTCCGAGCCAAGAGAACACGGCTTCTAACCGGCTCCTGATCCAGCTCTCAGGTTTTTCTCAGAGTACGGCTTGATACTGGGCTTGTAGGCGACGTGAAGAACCTTACGAGATGGGAAAGATGGCGTACGTGGAGACTCTAGCCTTCCGTGCCGACCGGTCGCTCATTCGAAGGCAGAGAGGCGTCTGGGCGTATATAGTAAGTTAGTAAACCTGGGGAAAGGTGGATCAGACTCATGAGACGGATCACTTTGTTGGGCGTGATCGTGGGGTCGATGCTCGCGTTCGTGGCGGGGTGCGGTGGCCCGTCTGGCGGCTCCTCCGCAAAGTCGGGCAAAGCCTACTCCCCGAACATACACCCCGCCAACTTCGTCGATGTGATAGACAACAAGTATTTCCCGCTGGACCCCGGCACCACATTCGTCTACGAGGGGAACGCGGAGCGCGATGTAATGGCCGTCACATCCGACACAAAGAAGATAATGGGCGTGGAGTGCGTCGTGGTCGACGACAGGGGATACAAGGGCGGCAAGCTGATCGAGAAGACCTACGACTGGTTCGTCCAGGACAAAAGGGGCAACGTCTGGTACTTCGGGGAAGACACCGCAGAGTACGAGAATGGCAAGGTAACGAGCACCAAGGGGTCGTGGGAGACCGGGGTGGACGGGGCCAAACCCGGCATCATAATGCAGGCCGATCCGAAGGTCGGCGAGTCCTACCGCCAGGAGTACTACAAAGGCGAGGCCGAGGACATGGCGAAAGTGGTCGGCTTGAACGAATCCGCCACGGTGCCCTACGGTTCCTTCGATCACGTACTGGTGACCAAGGAGTCGACGCCGCTCGAACCCGGCTACGTCGAACACAAGTACTACGCTGCCGGGGTGGGCCAGGTGTCCGGCGGGGGCTTAGAGTTGGTCGACGTGAAACACGGGTAAGGGAAGCCGCCGCACGAGGGTGCGGCGAGCGGTGCGGCTGACTCCGGCTTCCGAGAGGGCTTTCCTTAAACCGTCCGAAAAGCCTTAAAACGTGCCGATCGGCCTGTGCGACCTACTTGACTGTGCACCTGCAGTAGGTAAGGTGCACACCGAATTTGTCCCGAAAACGGTGAGGAGGATGCATAAGGTGAGGCGAACGGCACTATTGCTTGCGGTGATAGCCGCGGCGCTGGTCGTGGCCAGCGGGGTGGCCCTGGCGAGAGACTTTGTCGGCACCGACCGCAGCGAGAGGATCGAGGGCACCGATTCCGCCGACACCATCGAC
>DATDKB010000330.1:0-3429 GCA_036520255.1 Rubrobacter sp.
TTCGTGCCGTACATCGGGCTCGTGCTGGCGGCAGCGCCCCCGGTGCTCCTTGCCCTGGCCGAGTTTGGTGTGGGCCGGGCCCTTCTAGTCATCGCGGGGGTGACGGTCGTCAACATCCTGGCGGAGAGCGTCCTCTCGCCGGTGATGATGAGCCGGGGCCTGAGCATCTCCCCGAGGGTCGTGTTTCTGTGGTTCGTTTTCTGGGCCTGGTTGCTCGGGGGACCGGGCCCGTTTCTGGCCCTGCCCATGACCCTCTTCGTTGCTGTGATGCTCGACACCTTTCCCGAGACGCGCTGGTTGGCCAACGTCGTGGGCATTAGCTCTCCTGAGAAGAGCGGGCCTTCGCGGTGAGATCCAGGCCCCTGCTCCCGGTGTCTTCCTTAATATCTAGGAGCGTTGGCGGCGTCGTCGAGGTTGGCGGGCGTGTGATCGGCGACTACTTCGAGCACCGCATGGGAACCTACGCCGTCGCGCTCGCCTACCGGGGCCTCTTCGCCCTCTTCCCCTTCATGCTGCTCCTGGTCGTGCTCGTTGGTGCTTTTGGTCCTTCCAACGCGATCGACCGGCTCGTCGCCGAGGTCAAAGCGCAGTCTTCCGAGCAGGTCCCGCAGCAACTGGAGCCCGTGGTCGAGCAGGGAAGGGAGCAGATCCAACCGCTCGAAGACATGGCCCGGCGGGCCGAGAGGCGGGCCGAAGGCGGCCTGCTCCTCTTCGGCGTCGCCCTCGCGCTGTGGTCCGTCTCGGCCCTCTCGGGCACGCTCGCCGACGCCTTCAACAACGCCTACGGCCTGACCGAAAGTCGCCCCTGGTGGAAGGTGCAGGCGCTCTCTCTGGCGTCGGGTCCCCTTCTCGCGCTCGCGGTGATCGTCGCCGTGTCCCTTATGCTCACGGGGTCGCGGGTGGCGGAGGACGTGGCGGGGATTCTGGGCCTGCGGGAACTTTTCGTCCTGCTCTGGGCCTGGCTACGCTTCCCCGTGGCGCTCGTGTTGCTGTGGGCGGCGCTTTCGGTCATCTACCGCCACAGCCCGGCCGTCACGCTGCCCTGGCGGTCCGTGATGCTTGGCGCGGCGCTCGCCGTACTCGCCTGGGCCGTCGCCTCGGTCGGTTTCACCGTCTACCTGGCGAACTTCGCCGACTTCGGCGTCACCTACGGGAGCCTCGGGGCGGCCGTGGGCCTGCTAGTCTACCTGAACCTCTCGGCATCTCTGGTGCTGGCGGGCGCCGAACTCAACGCGTCGATGCATCCTTCGGCCGCCGACCCGGGACGAACACGCGCCGGAGAACTTGGATCGGCCGAGTAACCACAGGAGCAGAGAGAAATCATGAACGATGGTGGCCAATCCCAACGTCTGGAGGAGCCTTTGGAAGAAGCGGGCAACAAGAAGCGGGTGGCGATAGCGTGCCAGGGAGGCGGCAGCCACACGGCGTTCACGGCCGGCGTATTGAAGGGGCTGCTGCGCTCCGGGCTGCTGCAGGAACACGAGGTGGTTGCTCTGAGTGGAACCTCCGGAGGGGCGGTGTGCGCGCTGCTGGCGTGGCACAACCTGTTGAAGGGCGACGCGGCGGGGGCAGCGGAGGATCTCGACGGCTTCTGGCGCGACAACTCCGCCACGGCGCCATACGAACAGGTAGTCAACAACTGGGTTCTCTGGGCGAGCAACCTTCAGAATTTCGTCGTGACGCCGGCGGTTAGCCCCTACTACAACCCGTTCGCCGCGCTGGGGCTCGAAGAGTTCAGGGGAATGCTGGAGCGGCGGGTCGATTTCGGGCGGATAGAGACGCAGCCGGAGGGTTCACACCCCGTGCTGCTCGTCGGGGCTGTAGACGTGCTCTCCGGCCAGTTCAAGGCGTTCCACAGTCGGCGGGACAGGATCTCCGCCGAGACCGTCCTCGCTTCGGCGGCCATCCCGACCCTCTTCAGGTCAGTGCGCCTCGACGGGGGCACGTACTGGGATGGGCTCTTCTCGCAGAATCCCCCGGTCAAAGAGCTCACCGACGAGCGGCCCGACGAGATCTGGGTGATCCAGATAAACCCCAGGGAGAACGAGCGCGAGCCGAAAACGATCGCGGAGATAGCGGACCGGCGTAACGAGCTCGCCGGAAACCTGTCGCTCTACCAGGAGCTCGATTTCATAGAGAAGATAGATCAGATGCTGGAGCAGGGCCACCTTCCGCGTGACGGCGAGTACAGGCAGATCGTGGTGCGCGTGATCGAACTGTCCCGCTCCCGCCTCTCGCGCTCGCTCGGCACCGCCTCCAAGCTGAACCGCGACCCGCACTTTATTCAGGACCTGATCTCTCACGGCGAACTCAGGGCCGAAGAGTTCCTCGCGGCCCTGGCCTTCGAAGAGGCCTGGAAGAGCCGCGACCCTGACGCCGTGATGGCCTTCTTCGCCGGCCACGCGACGCTCACGTCGTCGTCGCCGTTCCCGGAGAGCGGCCGGTACAGCGGAAGACCGGGGATAAGGGCTTTCGTGACGGAGCACCTAGCGAGAGATGTTCGCGTTGACCTGACGAAAAAGCAGATCGCGCAAAACGGCGTGACCTGGAAGGTCAGGACACCAGCCGGAGATGGGCCGGGGAACCGGGTATCGGGAGTCGCCGAGGCGGTTTTCCGGGGGGGCGAGATCGAATTCCTGCGCCTAGGCGCCGCAACGTGACCGGAGTGAGCCTCGAGGACACAAAGGAGCCGGTGGTGCCTGAGGAGTACTTTTTCGTTAGCGACCTGCACATCGGCGGGGACGAGCAACTGAAGATCCTCGATTTCGAGGAGGAGTTCGTCGAGTTTTTGAAATCGCTCGAAACTAGAGAAAACGACACCGAGCTCGTAATTATCGGGGACGCGTTCGGGCTCTGGGAGTTCACGACCGCTGAGGGGGTGGAGAAGTTCGACCTGCTGGTCGGGGATCACGCGCAACTGTTCGAGCAGTTCAGGGCTACTGGCGAGCGCGTCAAGATCATGCTCATCCCCGTCAACCACGACTACGAGCTCGCCTGCTATCCCGGCTTCGTCGAACGTCTGGCTGAGTACGGCATCGCGCTCGAACAGAAGGTGGCCATCACAAGGGAGTTGGCCGGGAAGAAGATCTGGATCGAGCACGGCATGCAGCGCGACCCGAGCAATTACATGCCAGACTTCGGCAACCCGCACGCGAACCCCGTTGGCTACTTCGTGACCCATTCACTGGTAGGAACGCGGGCAGGCTCTCCGAGCGTGGAAGGTACAACTGGCTCAGGGACATACAATCGGTGACGCCGCTTGAGGAGATCCCGCGCTGGGTGATCTCCAACCACTTCTACAGGGAGATGAGCCCGCTTCTCCGCTATGCCGTGGTGCCTTTCCTGGTCCTTTTCGGGGTCAGCGTCGTGAACCTGATAGGGCTCGCGCTGGAGGCCTCAGGCATAATCGGGACGCGCATCTTTCTGGAC
>DATDKB010000331.1:0-5526 GCA_036520255.1 Rubrobacter sp.
TTGTCGAGAGCGCCGTCGTGCCTGCGCCGGACGAGGACCGCGGGAGCGTCGTCAAGGCGTTTATCGTGGTCGGCAAGGATTACGAGCCCTCCGATGAGCTGGCAAGAGAGATACAGGACTACTGCAAGGCGCACACCGCCCCTTACAAGTACCCGCGCCAGATAGAGTTTATCGAAGAGCTACCCAAGACGACGAGCGGTAAGATCCGTCGCGTCGAATTACGACAACAGTGAAGGCTTCGGAGAATAGTTTCCCGCGTGAAGACTGCTTTCCAGACGCACCTGAAGCCTGTAACCTGGTGCCTATGATCTATCTAGGTACGCTTGCAGGCGAAGACTTCTGCTACCTGACCACCACGGGCCGCGTAACGGGGCGGCCGCACGAGATCGAGATCTGGTTCTCACTCGTGCCAGAGATGCGCACCCTCTACATGCTCTCTGGGGGCGGCGACCGCTCGGACTGGGTGAAGAACCTCCGCCGCGACCCAGGGGTGACGGTCCGCATTGCGGGGGAGGAGTTCCGCGGACGCGCCCGCGAGGCCCGCGACGCTGAGGAAGACGAAATGGCGCGGCGACTACTGGTCGAGAAGTACGAGAGCAGTCCAGGCCGTCTCGCGAACTGGCGGCGCACGGCGCTGCCGGTGGTCGTTGACCTCTGGACGTAGAGGCGGGGCTTGTTGCAGAAACGTCGGTCCAGAGCAGCGGTCCCGAAAGATGCCGAAGCCATAGCCCGAATCTACAACGAGGGCATCGAGGAGCGCATCGCGACCTTCGAGACCAGGCCGCGCACGGCCGGGGAGATACAAGGTTGGTTCGACGACACGCATCCGGTGGTCGTCGTGGAGGGGGAAGGGGGCGTGATCTCCTTCGCCAACGCGTCAGCCTATAGCCCCCGCGAATGCTACTCCGGCGTGGCCGAGTTCTCGGTCTACACGGCCAGGGAAGCCAGAGGCGGTGGGGCTGGCGCCCTGGCGCTCGGGGCCCTGATCTCCGCGGCGGAAGAGACCGGATTCTGGAAGCTGGTCTCCCGTGTCTTCGTCGAGAATGAGCCAAGCCGGAAGCTCCTGTTATCTCTGGGCTTCCGCGAGGTGGGTGTCCACGAGAAGCACGGCAGGCTAGACGGCCTCTGGCGCGACGTGGTCGTCGTCGAGCGGCTCATCCCGACCAACCTGTGAAGAGTCCGTCTCTCGAAGGCGGCGCAGCCCTGCACGTTTCTGCGCATCCTCGGCCGCGGATGGTTCCGTCCACCGCAAGTCGGGGTAGACTACGCTTAGTCTACCCGTGGTCGATCTTACGCGCGGCGTTCCCGTATCGGTTTCCCACAAGCGAGGGGCCCGATATGGTGCGCGTACTTGTGACCGTGGAGCCGAGGATGTATCGTGAGGCGATCGCCCTCGCCGTGCACCGCCACCGCCCCGAGGCCGAGGTGATGCTCGTGCCGGAGAATATCCTGGACGGGCAAGTGGAGAGCTTCGGTCCCCACGTGCTCGTGCGCAACGACTCCGACGGGGAGAGCCCGGAGTGGCTGCTAGGGAGCGTGGTGTGCCGCGTGGAGGTGCTCTTCACGGACGGCATGGTCGCGCGTGTCAGTGTGGGCGACAGGTCCTACGAGATAGAGGACGCGAGCATCGAGGACCTGCTCACGCTCGTGGACGAGGCGGACGGCCTCGTCTCGGGGACCTAGGTTCGCCGCCGGGGCGTGAGGGACAGGCTCAGGACGGACCGGGCCCATCATTCTCCAGGTCGGGCCCCTTCACCTCTTCTATGGTGATCCAATCCTTCAGGAGCGCCTCCCTGGCAGCCGCGCCCCTGGAGCCGACCCCCATCTTCAGGTAGACGTTCGCCAGGTGGCCTTGACGGTGGCCTCGGCGAGGTGCATCGAGGAGGCTATCCGGCGGTTGGAGAGGCCGCGGGACGCGAGCAGCAGCACCTCCAGCTCCCTGGGAGACAGCACGCCGTCCGCCCCCTCCACGGCGCCCTCCAGCATGGAGCGCGGCATCCCCACCACCACGTTGCCCCCCTCGGGGTCCACTACAGCGGCCCTGACGGCCGCGATGAGGTGCTCGACGGAGGAGGTCTTGAGCACGTATGCGCTCGCCCCCGCCCCCGTCAGCTGCCTCACGTAGCGCGGGCTCTCGAACATGGTGCAGATCACCACCCTGGGCGGGTCCGTGAAGGCGCGCATCGCCCGGAGCGTCTCTATCGACCTCTCGAAGGGCATCTGCACCTGCATGACGACCACGTCCGGGCGCAGGTCGCGGGCCAGCCTCAGCGCATCGGCGTCGTTGGGGACCTCGGCGATGACCTCCATGGCCCCGTGTGAGGCGAGCATCCCAGCCAGGCCCTGGCGAAACATGGTGTGATCATCGGCCAGCACCCTGATCGGCACTCCGGTGTTCCCTTTGGTGCCCCGGTCCTCCGCCACCAACCGCCGCTCCCTCCCGTCGCCTCTGTAAGAATAGTCTACCCTACACCTTTCGGGCCACAACAGGCGCACGGCAGAGAAGGTGTAAGCACTTCAGCGCTTCAGCATTTCAGCCGGTCAGCTTGTCGGCTTCTTCCTGGCTCATGGGAAGCTTCTTGAAGTAGATGACCCCCTCCAAAACGCGCCAAGGGTGAGGCGATCATAGGTTGGGGTCATTCCTATTGGCTAGAATGCTGACCGGCCGTTTAGACTTCCTTGAAGATGATCTCCGAGGCCGAGATGGGGTCCAGATCCCTCTCGTAGACCTTCTCGATGAGCTCCGTGTCCTCACGGTTCAGGCGCTCGTTCATCTCCTTCTCCAAGCGGTTCGTGGCCCACGCGACGACGAAGTCCCTGAGGGCGGCCCGCCGTCTTCTGGCGAGCCTGCCGTCTCTTTCGAGGAAGTTGCGGTGCTTCTGTATAGTGTCTTTCAGCTCCTCTACGCCCTCGCCGGTATCGCTGCGGGTCATCACGATGGGCGGGAACCATGGATCAGGGTCGAGCTCGTGCCCGATCTCCAGTATGGAGCGTACCTCCGAGGCGGTGTTCTTGGCCTGCGGGTTGTCCGACTTGTTGATGCAGAAGACGTCGGCTATCTCCATCACGCCCGCCTTGAGCGCCTGGACCGCGTCCCCAGCCCCCGGCTGCAGGCAGAGCACCACCGTGTCCGCGGCCGAGGCGACCTCGACTTCACCCTGGCCCACGCCGACGGTCTCGTAGAGTATCACATCGTACCCGCAGGCCTCCATCGCGATGGCGGCGAGCCGCGAGCCTCCCGCGAGCCCGCCAAGATGTCCCCTGCTCCCCATCGACCGGATAAAAACGCCGGGGTCGAGGAAGTGGTCCGAGAGCCTTATGCGGTCGCCCAGGATCGCACCTCTAGAAAACGGGCTCGAAGGATCGACGGAGACGACCCCGATCCGTCTGTCTTCCTCCCTGTAGAGCTCTATGAGCTTCGCGATGAGGCTGCTCTTGCCGACGCCAGGCGGCCCCGTGAACCCTACCGTCAGGGCGTCGCCGGTCTCCTTGTAGACCTGCGCGATAATTTCGGCCGTCTCCTCGTCCTCGCGCTCTATCTTGGAGATAACACGCGCCAGCGCCCGCCTGTCGCCCGCGAGCAAACGTTCTACCAGATCTTCGTTGTTCATTGGTCTCCGACTCTATCGAGGCCGATCTTCCGCTCATACTTTAGAACATGACCATCTGGTACGCCCGGCGTCAATGGAACACTCCGCTTATCCTTCGGAAATCGCATCAAGGTGCCGATATCCTTAGCGCCGAAGCGAGATAGAAAGCGCATGTCTGTTCAGAATACGAAACGAAACGTGCATTTGTCTTGATTTCAGTATAAAGGGAGGCAGGGACGTGGCACACGTAAAGATGACTATCTCGCTCGGCGAGTCACTGTTTCGGGAAGCGGAGGATTGGGCCGGTAAACTCGGAGTATCGCGCAGCCAGTTGTTCTATAGCCTTCTGAGTTGGTCGTTACGCCCACTTCGTCTGGAGGTCCGGTTGTCCGGCCAGCGTCTGGAACACGACGCAGTACTGCTCCGTCTTGTGGCGCAGGTTCTCCAACTGCTCTTCGGATGCGTCGGGGGCCACGATGTCGAAGGTGGTGCGGATGGTTTCGAAGCCGACGGGAACGTCCTTGGAGACGCCTAGTGTGCCGGCGAGGTCCATGTCTCCCTCGACCATTACCTCGATGCGCTCGGCGTCTATCTGCATGGCCTCGGCGACCATCTGGCAGGTTACCTGGGCACAGGCCGCCAGTGCGCCAAGCAAGAGGTCTCCCGAGCAGGCAACCTCGCCCGTGCCCCCGACGCCTTTGTGGGCGCCCGCCTCGTAGATCGCACGTCCTACATCAACGGAGCAGGAGACCGGGGTGTCCTGCTGGCTCGCTTTGGCCTCGAGCGTGATCCGGGAAGACCCAGGCTCGTCGCGGTACTTTTTCTTGAGCGGCCTTTGGACCGAACGGAGATCCAAGATTATCCTCCAGAGATGGCTTCCCTTCCAGGGCCTATTGTAGCCTTATTGCACCGAAAATTCGCGACATGCGTATCACATGTGTTGCTGTGGTTCGCATGTCGAAGATGATCCAGATCCATCCCCTCCGGGTAACATCTTGCGCGCCGGTTGAGCGCGGGGACGTTGACGGGGTCCACACGAAGTATTCCTGCGCGCGCAATCGTCGAGCTTCTGACACCGACGCGTCCAGCGTGTTCTTTCCCATCATCAGCCCCAGGTTGGTTCCCGCACAGTCTCACAGAGTTGTATGCATGCACGAAAGCTCGGCGCAACAACGAACGAGGCCCCCGAAGGGGCCCCGAAGTCTTCGATCCGGGGACCGGTGTTTACCCTTCGAGCAGCAGCGACTCGGGGTCTTCTATTAGCTCTTTGATGCGTACCAGGAAGCTAACCGCTTCGGCGCCGTCGATGACGCGGTGATCGTAGGAGAGCGCTAGGTACATCATGGGGCGCACGACGATTTCGCCGTCTACGACCATGGGGCGTTCCTGGATCTTGTGCATCCCCAGTATCGCCACCTGCGGCATGGTGAGGATGGGCGTGGAGACCAGCGAGCCGAAGATGCCACCGTTCGTTATGGTGAACGTGCCGCCGCGCAGGTCGTCCAGGGTCAGCTTACCCTCGCGCGCCTTGGTGGCGAGGTCGGCTATGCCCTGTTCGATCTCCGCGAAGTTCTTGTGGTCGGCGTCGCGGATGACGGGGACGACGAGCCCCTCGTCGGTGCTCACGGCCACGCCTATGTCGTAGTATTTCTTGAGGACAAGCTCGCTACCTTGCAGCTCGGCGTTTACCTTCGGGAAGGCTTTAAGAGCCCCGATGGCCGCCTTGGTGAAGAAGCTCATGAAGCCGAGGCGGGCGCCGGTCCGCTCCTGGAACGACTCCTTGCGGCGCTTCCTGAGCTCCCTTACAGCGGTCATGTCCACCTCGTTGAACGTGGTGAGCATGGCCGCCGTCTGCTGCGACTCGACGAGCCGCTGGGCGATGGTCTGGCGCCTGCGGGAGACGCGCACCCTCTCCTCGAGGTTTGCCCGACCGTCT
>DATDKB010000332.1:0-18819 GCA_036520255.1 Rubrobacter sp.
CGTCAGCTTGCGGGTGACCGACGTTGAAGATGCTACCCATCGCTGGTGCGCCCAGTTCGGGCTCAGAGAACGCGAACGCGACGATCGCCGCACCCGCCTCGCCTGCGACGACGAACCGTTCTCCCTGGAGCTCGTCGCAGCCGAAGCCCCCGGCATCGGGCACGTGGCCTACGAGCTCAGGCGCTCGTGTTCGATCGAGGACGCCCGCCGGCATTTCAGAGACCTCGGCGTCGACTACGAGGATCGCGACGGCGGCCTCGGGGTGGTTGATCCCGAAGGGAATAACGTGCTCGTCCTGCCTTACAGGGAGCCGGAGAAGCAATGGACGGCGCACGCGCGGCCGGCGAGGGATCAGGTCGTCGGGCATCCGCGCAAGCTCGGGCACGTGAACTTTTTGACCGGTGAGATCTCGCGCGGCGTCGACTTCTACACGCGCGTGCTCGGGATGCAAGTTACGGACTGGCTCGGCGACGGGGGCGTGTGGTTTCACATTAACAGCGACCACCACGTGATGGCCTTCGTGGACAAGGGCTACAGTCACCTGCACCATCTTGCCTTCGACGTCGTAGACATCGGGCAGATGCGCGTCGCCCTCGACCACCTGGGACGGCACGGGCGCTGGCTCGGCTGGGGCCCCACGCGCCACGGCGTCGGCGGCAACATCGCCTCCTACGTGCGCATCGTCGAGGAGGAGTGCTTCGTGGAGCTGTACTGCGACATGGAGCAGCTGGAGGCCGAGCACGAGCCGCGCCGCTGGCCCGACAATCGCTACTCTTCGAACACCTGGGGGCCTCTGCCGCCCCGCTCCTACTTCCGTTTCGACGCCGCGGCCGTCGCCTCCGAGCGAGAGAGCCTGGAGATGCTCGGAAAGCCGCTCCCCGAGGAGGTCAACGCATGAGTTTGCAGGGCTATTCGATACCCCGTACCAGCACAGGAAAGGCGAGCCTCGTCCCCCCGCCGCCGTGGCACTACGTCGGGGACTTCCTCGTCGTAGACTACTGGGCCGACCCGGACGCCGTTCGGGCCGTGCTGCCGGAGGGCCTGGACCCTCACCCGGACCCGGGCCGTTCCGCCGCCGTCTGCGCGGACTGGCAGTCGTGCTCCGAGGGCGGGGACGAGCTGGTCGACCCCATACGCTCCCACTACCGCGAGTTCTTTATCGTGGTCAACGCGCTTTTGGACGGGGAAGAGGTCACGACCTGCCCATTTATCTGGGTGGACCAGGACTTCGCGCTGGTGCGCGGTTGGATCCAGGGTTTCCCCAAGAAACTCGGTTCGATCTGGATGACCCGCACCTTCGGCGTCGGGGGACCCGCCGACCCGGGCCTGAACCCCGGCGGCCGCCACGGCGCGACCTGCTCGGCCCGCGGACGCGCCATCGCCGACATGACCGTCACCATCGAAGGCGAGAGCGAGGAGGGGCCGCGCCACAACGCGCCCCCCATCATCAACGTGCGCCACTTCCCGCGCCTCGCGGCCGGACGGCACGACGACCCGCAGGTGCACGAGCTCGTCCGCGCCGTCAGCCGCGACCGGACCGGCTCCAAAGTGGTCGCAGGACCGGCGACGCTCACCCTTCATTCCGCGCCAGGCGAGGAGCACGACACGCTCGCGCCGGTCGAGATCGACCGTGGTTACCGCTTCACGTTCGGCTACACGGTAGACGACCTCGAGACCGTAAAGGAGCTCGTATGACCGCCATCACGCAGCGCATCGAGGTCGCCGGCGTCGATGTCTCGCCCGACCACTTTATCGGCGGCGACCGTGTCGCGAGCGAACGCCGCTTTACGGATATCACGCCTATCGACGGCGAGGTTATAGGTGAGATCTCGCGCGCCTCCGAAGCCGAGGTCGACCAGGCGGTCCACGCCGCCCATGACGCCTTCCCGCACTGGGCCGCTCTAGGTCCTGCGGGCCGCGCTCCTTATCTGCGCCGCCTCGCCGACCTTATAGACGAAAACGTGGACAGGCTCGCGTCCGTCGAGAACATGGACATGGCGATGCTATTTCGCTCGCTGCGTGCCCGCGTCATCTCGCGCGGGGCTCGCAACTACCGCTCTTACGCCAACCTGGCCGAGGCTTACGAGGAGCGCGACTGGCGTTCGCAGGGGACGTGGAACCGCGTGCAGCGCATGCCGGCGGGGCCCGCGGCCGTGATCACGCCGTGGAACGCTCCGTTCATGCTCTCGACCTGGAAGACCGCGCCCGCGCTCGCCGCCGGCTGCACCGTGGTCCTCAAACCGGCCGAGTGGTCGCCGCTCTCGTGCTCGCTCCTGGCCGACCTCTTCGCCGAGGCGGAATTTCCCCCCGGCGTCTTCAACGTGATCCAGGGCTTCGGCGAGGACGCGGGCGCCGCGCTCGTCGCCCATCCCCTGCTGCGGCGTGTCTCCTTCACCGGATCTCCCGCGACGGGGCGCCTGATCGGGGTATCCGCCGCGAAAAACCTCGTGCCTTTCACCGCAGAACTCGGCGGCAAAGGCCCCCTCATCGTCTTTGAAGACGCCGACCTCGACGCCGCCGCCGCAAAGGCCGCAGGCCAGTACGACGACGGCGGGCAGGTGTGCCTGGCTGGGACTAGAATCCTGGTCCAGGAGTCGATTCGCGAACCGTTCCTCGAACGCTTCCACGCTGCGGTAGACGAGCACGTGCTGGGCGATCCGCGCGAGGACGAGACCACGGTCTCGCCCCTGATCCACCCCGATCACCTCGCCCGCGTCGAGGGCTTCGTCGAGCGTGCCCGCGAAGTCGGCCAGAAGATAGTGCGCGGCGGACGCCGCTCGGACGCCGGCCCTCTCTTCTACGAGCCGACCCTCATCGAACCCACTTCCAACGACGCCGAGGTCGTACAGAACGAGGTCTTCGGACCCGTCCTCACCTACCAGACCTTTTCAGGCGAGGACGAAGCGATAGCCCTGGCCAACTCGACGCCTTACGGCCTTTCGGGCATCGTCTACACCGGGTCTATGGGCCGGGCGGACCGTGTCGGGCGGGGGGTGCGCGCTGGCGTGGTTTGGGTCAACACCTTTCTGGTCCGCGACCTTACGGCGCCCTTTGGGGGAGCTGGCATCTCCGGGATCGGGCGCGAGGGCGGCGACTACGCCCTGGATTTCTACTCAGATCTGAAGACGCTTCAAATTCTCGAGGACAGCGTGGGATGAGGACCGGGTCCACGCCCGGCGAAGTCCTCTCCGACGAGGTTGTCCTCGAAGCGGTCGCCGCCGAGGCGGTTGGATGGAGGACCTCCTCGTCCGCCTCGTCGAAGTGCCCACGACCCTCGGCAACGAAGAGCCCGGACAGGAAATCATGGAGAATGCTTTCGGGGACTGCGGCCTGAAGCCACGCAGCGTCCACCTGAACGCCGACGCGCTCCGCAATGCGGAGGGCGCTTCGCCTTTCTCATGGGATGTCGAGGGCAAGCGAAACGTCGTCGCCGGCTGGCCCGCTGGTGGGAGTAGTGGGCGCTCGCTCATCCTGAACGGCCACGTTGACGTCGTGCCGCCGGCCGCCGGGGAGTTGTGGACGAACCCGCCGTTCCGGGCGGTACGCGAAGGCGATTGGATCTACGGCCGCGGAGCCGGAGATATGAAGGCCGGCCTCGCCGCCATGACAGGCGCGGTGCGGGGGCTCATCCGCGCCGGTTACGCCCCCGCGGCGGACGTAGAACTGCAATCCGTCGTCGAGGAAGAATGCACGGGTCACGGCGCGTTGCAGTGTTTGCTCGACGGGGCGCGGACCGACGCGTGCGTCATCACCGAGCCCCACCCCGATCACCTGACCGTCGCCCAGGTCGGCGTCTTGTGGTTCCATGTGGAGCTCTCCGGCGTCCCGGCGCACGCGGCACGGGCAAGTCAGCTCGGGTTCAACGCCATCGAAGCCGCGGTCGAGGTACTCGCGGCGCTCAGGCGCCACGAGGCGCGGCTCAACGAGAACCCGCCGCCGCCGTACGACGCGTTCGAGCATCCCATCAATTTGAACCCCGGTGTGATCTCCGGCGGCGACTGGCCATCCACCGTCGCGGCGAGCTGCACCCTGTCTTGCCGCATCGGGCTGTACCCTGGGCAGGACCCACAGGAGGCGCGCGCCGGGGTAGAGACGGCGACCGCAGAAGCTGTGGCCGCCTCGCCACGTCTCGCCGAGAACCCACCGCGCGTGCGCTACGACGGGTTCTCGTGCGAGGGCTCGGTCGTGGGTGAGGGCGAACCGCTCGTCCAGATTTTGTCGGGTGCCTACGAAAAGCTTCACGGAGAGCGTCCTCCGGCGTTGGCGACAACGGCCACGACGGACGCGCGGCATTTCGTGCGTAGGGGGATACCCGCGGTGTGTTTCGGGCCGCGGGGGGAGCAGATCCACGGCATCGACGAGCGCGTCTCGCTGCGCTCGGTCGTCGAGTCCGCGCAGGTGCTCGGGCTCTTTATAAGGGATTGGTGCGGGCTCGTCCCGGGCCGGAAGGAGGAGAGCTGATGTCCGACGCCGACTCGACCGTCACACCGCCGGCGGGCGCCGCCGAGAGCGCCAAGCTGCACCGGCGTGCCCTCGGGGTGCCCGACCTGGTGTTCTTTATCGTCGCGGCCTCGGCGCCACTTACCGCGGTGGCGGGTGGCCAGGCCGCGACCTACCTAGTGACGGGCAACAGGGCCGTCGCGTTCATGTTCATACCGCTCGGGATCGTGCTCGCGCTGTTCACAGTCGGGTACGCGGCGATGAGCCGCTACATCGAGAACGCGGGGGCGTTCTACGCCTACGTCTCGAAAGGCCTCGGGCGAGTCTCCGGGATCGGGGCTGCGTTCATCGCGCTCATCGCTTACAACAGCATGCAGATCGGGATCTACGGCCTCTTCGGCGTCGCTATGGGCGGGTTCATGTCAGGCTACCTGGGCCTGGACCTCCCGTGGTGGTTCTGGTGCGTGGTTGCGGGGATCGTTATAGCGATGCTCGGGGTGTTGCAGATAGACCTGAACGCCCGGGTGCTGGCCGTGATGCTTACCCTCGAGGTGCTGATCGTCGCGCTCTTCGATATCGCAATCGTGGGCAACCCTGGTCCGCAAGGGCTCACGATGATCGGCTTCAGCCCGACTATAGCGTTCAGTACCGCCGTCGGTGCCACGCTCACGTTCTGCGTCGCCTCGTTCGTCGGCTTCGAGTCGGCGGCGATCTACAGCGAGGAGTGCCGCGACCCGAGGCGCACGGTCGCGCGCGCAACCTACCTGGCCGTTGCCCTGATCGCCTTGTTCTACGCCCTCTCTTCCTGGCTGCTCGGCGTTGCCGCCGGGCCCAATACCATGGTCGACCCGAACGCGCTCGTGAAAGCCGGCTTCGAGGCGGACGGTGCCCCGGACCCGACGACGGTGCTGTTCATCACGGGGGCGGAGCGCCTGGGTAAGATCTGGGGCACGGCGGCGGCGCTTCTGTTCGCCACGAGCCTGTCGCCGCGCTCCTCTCTTTCCACAACGCGGTGGCCCGCTACGCGTTCGCCCTCGGCCGCGAGGGAGTTCTCCCTTCGGCCTTTGGCCGCGTCAACCGTCGCACCGGCTCGCCCTGGGTCGCTTCGGTGATGCAGTCCTTCCTGGCGCTAACCGTCGTCCTCGTCTTCGCCATCGCCGCCGCCAACCCGGTTCTGACGCTCTTCACGTGGCTGACGAACCTTGGCGCCCTCGGCGTGTTGCTCCTTATGGCGGCCACGTCCTTCGCGGTCGTCGGGTACTTCAGGAGGAGGCCGCAGGAGGCGGTCGGTAGCTGGGCGGCGACCTGGGCGCCCGCGATCGCCGGCGTCCTGCTCCTGGTCCTGCTCGTGCTTGGCGTCGCCAACTTCAACGTTCTCATCACCGGCCTCACCGATGCGCCCATCGACACGATGACCGTCGTGCTGCCCGTCATCCTCTTCGGGGGCGGGATAGTCGGCCTGATCGTCGGCGTCTTCCTGAAGCGCAACCGCCCCGAAGTCTACGAACGTATCGGCGGTGGCGCTGGCGCCGAAGAGTAAGGGAGAGCCATGAGCCCGCAGAGGGACGGGACAGGTGCCGACGCCGCGCCACAGGACCAGCAGGCCGACCTCCCCGCACTTGCCGACCGCGAGGGGGTTCTGGAAGATCTCGAACGTGTGATCTGCGAAGCCTGGGAGTCTTTCGACGCGCCACGGACCGCCGAGCCGCAGTTGGACGAAACCCTGATCGGGCGCCTCGACGAGCTGCTGCCCGAAGAGGCCTGCGACGTGGAAGCCGCCCTCGCCGACGCGGCAAGGGTCCTCGACGCGAGCATCTCGCCTTCGAGACCCCTCTACCTCGGCTACATCGGCTCTACAGGCCTCGAGATAGGCGTCCTCGCCTCGGCGCTGCTTGCGACCTACGACGCGAACCTCGCCGTCACCGCCGGTGGGGCCGACCTCGTCGAAGAGCAGACCCTGCGCTGGGTCTCCGACTTTGTCGGTTTCCCGTACGCGGAGGGCACTTTCACGAGCGGCGGCATGACCTCGAACCTGACGGCCCTTCTGGCGGCGCGCGAACGGGCGCTCCCCGGCTGCCGCGTCGACGGCCTCGGGGGCCGCAGGGCCGCTGTGTACTGCTCGGAAGAGTCGCACCACTCGGTCATCCGCTCCGTCGAGGTCTGCGGCCTCGGGAGCAACGCCGTGAGGCCCATCCCCATCGACGGCCGACGTCGAATGCGCCCCGACGCGCTCGAAGAGGCGCTCTCAAGAGACGTCGCCGCAGGAATCGTGCCCGTGGCCGTGGTGGCCACAGCGGGTACAACCCTCACGGGCGCCGTGGACCCGCTCGACACGATCGCCGACGTTTGCGAGCGCCACGACGTGTGGCTGCACGTCGACGGCGCGTACGGGCTTCCCGGGGCGGGGGCGCCCTCCGCGGCGCCGCTCTTCGCCGGCCTGAAGCGTGCCGACTCGGCGACCATCGACGCCCACAAGTGGCTCGGCGTGCAGAAGAGCTGCAGCGTCGTGTTGCTACGCGAGACGGGCAGGCTGCAGGCCGCCTTCGGCCACGAGGAGCGCTACATGTTGCACGAGGGCGACGTCGCCAACCCCGTTGACCGCACCCTCGAGTACTCGCGCCCCTTCCGTTCCTTGAGGTTATGGATGGCCTTCCGTGTCTACGGCGCCAGCCAGTACAGGGCCTGGATCGAGGCCACACTCGCCAACGCCCGTCTCCTCACCGACGCTCTGCGCGACTCTTCAGAGTTCGAGCTCCTTCATGACCCCATGCTCTCCACCGTCTGCTTCCGCCACGTGCCGCCACAAATAGACGACGTCGACGAACACAACGTCAAGCTCGCCCGCGAGATGCAACGCGACGGCCGCGTCTTCCTCGCCCCCGCCTCCGTGGACAGCCACGCATGCCTGCGCGTCTGCTTCGTCAACTTCAGGACCACGACCGAAGAGGTTTCGTACGCGCTCGAAGTCACCGAGGAGATCGGCCGCCGCCTCACCAGGGCCAGCTAGGTAGCCGGCCAGCATTTTAGCGCCTTGTCAGTTTTTCGGGATTCTTCCGAGTCTGTCTGGGCGGACTCGCTTTCCGGCCGCGGGCGCTGAACCCTTCTCTTGGGGCATTCCCGCCCCACACCCGTCATTCCCACGAAAGCGGGAATCCACGAGTAGCAGAAAACGTAGGCCCGTGCGTAGCGGCAACATTCACCCGGCCTCCGCGTTTTTCGCCGATAGTCAACCGGCTAACTTATACGATAAGACTTCGTGCGGGCCGGGTTAGCAGGTGTCGGTAAGGGGGCGCTGCGGGTACCCTGGCTGAAAAGCCTGCGAAGCAGGCGCGCTGACAAGGCGCCGAAGGCGGCGCGCTGACAAGGCGCCGAAGGCGGCGCCATGCTGACCAGCTATCAGGTGTAGACTGAACGCGTAGGATGGCCTACCGTTTCATATCGGGCTCTGTAAGGAGGAGACAGGTGAACGAACGTTTGCAGAAGATGCGGGAGCTGGGGCAGGCACCCTGGGTCGACGAACTCTCGCGCGAGGACATAAAAAACGGCGGTCTTCAAAGGATGATCGACGACGGCATCGTGGGCGTTACCTCGAACCCGTCCATCTTCCAGAAGGCCATAGCCGGCTCGGACCTCTACGACGAGCAGTTGCACAAGCTGGCGAAGAAAGAAAACGACCCGAAGCAGATGTTCTGGGAGGTCGCGAAGCGAGACATCCAGGACGCCTGCGATATCTTCATGCCGGTATACGAGGAGACCGGTGGCGAGGATGGGTTCGTCTCTCTGGAGGTTCAGCCGGAGATCGCCCACGACATCCAGGCGACCATAGACGAGGCCGCCAGGCTGCATGAGATGGTGGACAGGCCCAACCTCTTCGTCAAGATACCAGCCACGCTGCAAGGGGTGGTGGCTATAGAGGAGATGATCTCCCGCGGCAAGTCCATCAACGTCACCCTGATCTTCTCTCTGGAGCGCTACCGCGAGGTGGCCCGGGCCTACATCCGGGGCATACAAAGGCTCGTGGAAAACGGGGGTGATCCCTCCGGGGTGCGCTCGGTGGCGAGCTTCTTCGTCTCCAGGATCGACGTGGAGGCGAACGAGCGGCTCGAGGATCTGGGGGCCGATGATCTCAAGGACGAGCTGGCCGTAGCCAATGCCAAGCTGGCCTACCAAGTCTACAAGCAGGTCTTCGGCGGCGCTCGGTGGCACTCCCTCGAGGAGAAGGGCGCCAACAGGCAGCGGCTCCTCTGGGCGTCGACGTCCACGAAGGATCCCGAGCTACCCGACACCGTGTACGTGGACAACCTCGTCGGGGCGGAGACCGTGAACACCATGCCCAAAAAGACCATAGAGGCGGTTATGGACCACGGCGAGATACGGCCCACTCTGGAGGAGGGGATCGAGGACGCCAAAGAGCTTTTCGGGCGGCTACGCGAGGCCGGCATGGACTATGAAGACGTAACGGACACGCTCGAGCAGCAAGGCATAGAAAAGTTCACGCAACCATTCGACGAGATGCTCGAGGAGATACAGAACAAGAGTAGCCAACTCGTCAGCTAGTCAGCCGTTATCAAGAACGAAAGCTGACAAGCTAAAGTATTGACTAGCTGACAGCTTGCGACGACCGAAGGGAGGAGCAACGTGGACATCGGTATCTGGGGCATGGGCCGGATGGGCTTCAACATGGTGCGCAGGCTCGTCGACAAGGGCGACCACCGCGTTATCGCGGGCAACCGTTCGCCCGGCAAGGTGGACGAAGCCGTCGCGCACGGGGCGCTTGGTGCCTACAGCGTCGAGGAGTTCGTGGAGATGCAGGAGGCTCCGAGGGTGCTTTGGACCATGCTGCCCGCGGGGGACGTGACTGACGAGATGGTCCATCAGTTCATGAATCTGGCGGACGAGGGCGACATCATCGTTGACGGGGCCAACTCCTACTTCAGGGATTCCGTGGCGAGGGCCAGGGAGGTCAGAAATGCGGACCTCAGGTGGCTCGATGCCGGCGTTTCCGGGGGCGTGTGGGGCTACGACGTGGGCTACTGCACCATGATCGGGGGCGACGCCGACGCCTTCGAGCAAGCCGAGCCGGCCTTCGAGACCCTCGCGCCCGCAAACGGCTACGCCTTCCTCGGCGACGCAGGCGCTGGGCACTTCGCCAAGATGGTCCACAACGGCGTCGAGTACGGGATGCTCCAGGCCTACGCCGAGGGGTTCGAGATCCTGCAGAAATCCCGCTACGACTACGACCTGAGGGCATTGGCGAGCCTGTGGAACCAGGGCAGCGTCGTCCGAAGCTGGCTCCTCGAGCTCGCCGAGGCCGCCTTCGAGAAGGACAACAACCTCGACAGCATCAGCGGCTACGTCGAGGACTCGGGCGAGGGACGCTGGACGGTACTTGAAGCCATAGACGAGTCCGTGCCGGTCAACGCCATCGCCGGCTCCCTCTTCGCCCGCTTCGCCTCCCGCCAGGAAGACTCCTTCGCCATGAAGGTCATAGCGGCTTTACGCGGCGAGTTCGGCGGACACGCCATCAAAGAGGCCGCTACAGAGCAGGAGAAGTAGCCAGAACATGGCCGATACGCGGGTCTTACAAAACGTACTCAGGGACGAGCAAAGGCTTCCGAGCGTACCCGAGCCTGGAGTCATGGTGATCTTCGGCGCGTCCGGGGACCTTACCTCGCGCAAGCTCGTCCCGGCCCTCTACGATCTCGCGGCCCAACGGAGGCTGCCGCTGGAGTTCGCGATGGTCGGCATCTCGCGCACCGAGATGAGCCACGAGGAGTTCCGTAGCAAGCTGCGCAAGACGCTGGAGGAGCAGCGCTCCGGGGAGGTCTCGGACGACGTCTGGGAGTCCTTTTCGAACGGGATCTTCTACATGCCCGGCGATTCGAAGAAGACCGAGACCTACGACGAGCTCAAGGAGCTGTTGAAGAAGCTGGACAGCGAGCGTGGGACGCAGGGAAACAGGGCCTTCTACCTCTCGTCCTCGCCTTCGCTCTTCCCCGCTATCGTGCAGCACCTTGGGGAATCGGGCATGAACGCGGAGGAAAACGGCGCCTGGTCGCGGCTGGTCGTAGAGAAGCCTTTCGGGCGGGACCTAAAGAGCGCCGAGGAGCTAAACGCGGAGCTCCAGCGGTACTTCGGCGAGACCCAGATCTACCGCATCGACCACTATCTGGGCAAGGAAACCGTTCAGAATATTCTGGCGCTCCGGTTCTCAAACGGTATCTTCGAGCCGATCTGGAACCAGCACTTCGTCGACCACGTCCAGATCACGGTCGCCGAAGACATCGGGGTCGGCACCCGCGGGGCCTTCTACGAAGAAGCCGGCGCCCTTCGCGACATCGTCCAGAACCACGTGATGCAAGTCCTCTGCCTGACAGCGATGGAACCGCCCGTCGCCTTCGACGCCGAGTCGGTGCGCGAGGAGAAGGTGAAAGTCCTGAAGGCCGTCAGGCCCATCCCCGAGGACGACGTCGAGAGCTACGCGGTGCGCGGCCAGTACGAGAGGGGCTGGGTGTGGGGCGAAGAGGTCCCGGGCTACCGGGAGGAGGAGAACGTAGACTCCGAGTCCGTCAGAGAGACCTTCGTCGCGCTCAAGCTGTTCGTGGACAACTGGCGGTGGGCGGGGGTGCCCTTCTACATAAGGGCCGGCAAGAGGATGCCCAAGAAGGCGACGGAGGTCGCGATACAATTCCATGCCTCCCCGCACACGCCGTTCGCCCGCGACGATACCGAGGGCCTCGAACCGAACGTACTCGTCGTCCGCGTCCAACCGGAAGAGGGGCTTTCTCTGAAGATTGGGGCCAAGGTTCCCGGTTCCGGGTTCGAGGTTAGCTCGGTGAACATGGATCTGCTCTACGGGACTGCTTTTCTGGAGGAGGCCCCCGACGCCTACCAGCGGCTCCTCCTCGACTTGATGCTCGGCGACCCGACGCTTTTTATCAGGGCCGACGAGGCCGAGGGCGCCTGGAAAATACTCGACCCCGTGATGGACCGCTGGTCACGGGAGAGGCACGTGTCGTTCTATCCGGCGGGGACCTGGGGACCGGGTGAGGCGGACGATCTGCTTTCGCAGGACGGAAGGGAATGGAGGAGGCCGTGATCGGGGAGTCTCGCAGGGCCCCCGGCGGCGGGCGGATGAGCATCGGGCAGATAGAGCACGAGCTCGGCAGGCTGCGCACCAACGGCGACGGTACTCTCGCCCTCCGCTCCAGCGTGCTCAATCTGATCGTGGTGACGGACGAAGAGTCGGCAAACGAGATCACGACCTCGGTCTCGAAGCTGGCCGGCCGTTACCCGGCGCGGGCCTTGGTATTTGTCGCCGACCCCGAAGGCGAGTCGAACGTGGACGTTGGGCTCTCGGCCTTCTGCCACGCCAGGGGTGGCGGCGGCGCGCAGGTCTGCGCCGAGCAGATCACCATACGCGCCGAAGGCCCCCCGGCGGCGCACCTGGAGAGCCTCGCTGGTCCGCTTCTGATCCCCGACCTTCCCGTCTTCCTCTGGTACCCCGGCTCGTTCTCCCCCTACTCGCCGGAGTTCGCCGCGATGGCGGAGCTGGCCGACCGCGTGATCCTGGACTCCGCCGCCTCGGAGGACTACGAGGTCTGCCTGCGCGAGATCGCCAAGCTTGTCGAAGACCCCGCGACGCCCGCTATCGGGGACCTGCAGTGGGTCGGGCTCTCGCCCTGGCGCTCGCTGCTCGCCGACACCTTCGGCGCCCCCGAACGCGTGGGAGAACTCGAGAAGATCGAACGGGTCGAGGTCCTCTACGCGCCCGGGGGAGAGAACAGGGCACTGCTCCTAATCGGCTGGCTCGCCTCCACCCTGGGATGGAAGCCCGAGCGTGCGACCCGCAACGACGGAGACCAAACCGTAGAGTTCTCAGGTCCCTCCGGCGACATCTCCGTCGAGCTCTCGCCCGACTCCCCCGACGCGAGGTTGAGGCGCATCCGGCTCTACTCGGAGGAGTACAGCTTCCAGGTCTCGCGACACCGCGCCTTCTCCGACGTGAGGACCACCGTGATGCGCGGGGAAGACCTCCTCGCGGAACGAACCGTCCACATCGGCTCCTTCGACCTGGGAGTGTTGGTCGGGGAGGAGATGGGCTACCGCGGTCACGATGAGGCCTATGGAGCTACCCTGCGCACCGCCGTGGAGGTGCTCGACCTGTGAGCGTCAACGTCTACGAGAGTTCAGAAGAACTCGCCGAAGCGGCCGCCCGCGAGTTCGCCGCCAGGGCCGATGAGGCCATCGACGAGCGTGGTCGATTCGCCGTCGTGCTCGCCGGCGGCTCGACCCCGGAGGCGACATACGAGATCCTGGCCCGCGACTACGCAGACCGGATAGACTGGAGCAACGTCCACGTATTCTTCGGCGACGAGCGTGGCGTCCCACCCGACCACGAAGACTCCAACTACAGGATGGCCCGCGAAGCGCTCCTGGATCATGTCCCCGTAGGAAGCGTCCACAGGATGCGGGGCGAACTCCCGCCGGACGAAGCGGCAGAGGCCTACGAGCAGGAGTTGCGCGGCTTCTTCAGATCGGAAGAACTCCCTCGGTTCGACCTGATCCTGCTCGGCATAGGTGGTGACGGTCACACAGCGAGCCTCTTCCCCGAGACCTCCGCGCTCGAGGTCCACGACCGCTGGGTCGTCGCGAACCCGGTCTTGAAGCTGGAGACCACCCGCCTCACCCTCACCGTTCCCGTCATAAACGCCGCACGGGCCGTATATTTCCTCGTCGCAGGCGAGGGCAAGGCCGACGCGCTGGCCGAGATCCTCGAAGGCGACCCCGACCCCCGCGGGTATCCGGCCAGCCTCATCCAACCCCAGGGCGGACCCACGTGGATGCTCGACCGGCCCGCCGCGTCCGAACTCCCGTAACGACCCGCAAAACCGCACACCTGTAGGGGCACTTCGCGAAGCGCCCATTCTATGCGCCGTCCTCAACCCTCCCGAGGAGTGCCGCGGGACAACGTCACGATCCCGTTCGGAAACGTGGACTTCACCCTCTCCTTGTATCCAGGGCCCAGGGCCTGCTCGCAGCGCCTGATGCTCATCAGCACTTGCATGGTCATCTGGGTGGACAGGGTTTTCGGTTCCCGTCCGGTTTTCTTCAGCAGCACGACGCCCCGTTTGGAGCTAGATCTCTGGGCGGGTTCGACGTGGGCCAACTCGAAAGCGTTGCTCCTCTGCAGGATCTGGGACAGTTGCAGGATGCCGGGGAACTGGTGACTGCCTGAGATCATAAGGTAGTCGGCGTCGCTCTGGCGCATCTGCTCCAGCAGGTTGGACATGGACAGTGAGATCACGCGACATCCCCCCGTCGTTTCGATCCAGATCGCGTCTGGCGGTATGTTGGAGATAGAGGTCTCCCCGGGATCGCAGCTGTTCGGGACGTTCGGCGAGGAGGAGCATGGTGGCTGGTCGAGTTGCAGTTGCGTCGCCTCGTACCGGTCGCCGTTCAGGAAGAGCAGGTAGGTATTCCGCGCCACGCCGACCGCGGCCCCGTTGATCGGGGGTTCTGCCACGACGACCATGTGCTCACCTTCGGGCACGTTCTGTGCCACCCAACCAGACATCTCGATCTCCGGGTTCGGCTCCTCCTGGTTCCCTGACGGTCCACCGGCGGTGCCACCTGGCAACAGGGCCAGAACCTTATCTACCGAGCCCACCACAAGCAGGACCGCCAGCGGAACGGCGAGGACCGCCCAGAGCAGGCGCTTGTCGTAGTCGCGCTCCCGCAACGCTCCAAACGCGGCGACGCAGGCCTCTACCAGGAGCGCGGCCAGGACGCAGAGCAAGAGCGTCTGGAGGATAAGGAACTGGCGCGGGGCCCAGCGCACCACCGTTACCAGCAAGCAGACGGGCATCTGGAATAGCATCGCAAGCGCGATCAACCGCCACGGCCCGTTCCCCCGGAACGCCTTCCAGGCCGCATACCCGACGACAGCGAGCAGTACAGGCACGACGACGACGGCCGGCTCGAGTAGGTTGGCGAGATACGGCCTCAGTAGGTCCAAGGACAGGCCGGCCAGCGCTCGGGTTGCCGCCGCCAGCAACATGCCTGACAGCAAGACGGTCCAGGCGATGGTTACAAACCATCCGGTCCAGCGGCGCCGGCGTCCGTCGGCCAGAAAGCGGTCAATCATATCGGTGGCGTACGCAAAGGCCGCGAGAACCACGAAGACCGCGGCCAAAATAAGGGCGGGGACCTTGAGCTCGTCTGGCAACCGGTCCATCAGGTACACCTCCCCGGTGGCGGAGAAAGCCCAGACCCACCACGGCAGGCTTACGAGGGCCAGCCCGAGATAGTGCCAAAGCGCCACGCGAAGGTCCCAGTCGAGCAGCAGCACAGCGACCAGCGCGAGCGGTACGCTGGCGACGCCGGTCTCCTTGGTCAGTATAGAGAGCGCGAGAAAAGCGCCGGAGAGAAAAGCATAAGGAGGGCTGTTCCTCGCGATCGCCGCCAGAAGACCAAGCAGCGATGCCAGGTAGAACGTCAGCATCATGGGGTCTATGATGATCGCGATCTCGGAGTCGACGGTGAAACCGAACAGGCAGACTAGGGCCGCCGCGACCAACCCCGCCGCCGGATTCGAGATCCTCTTCACCAAAAAGTAAGCCAGCACCGGGTTGAGTAGCGCCAGCAGGCGCGCCGTCCATGCCAGGGGCTCGGGATCATGCCCGAAAAAGAGTATGAGAAGGCCGATCAGGGCCGGCAGCCCCGGACCATGGCCGCCGTTGTACTCCGAAAGATGCTCCAGACCCACCAGGGTCTGCCCAGAGACGAACTGCGCGCCGGCCAGCAAATAGCGAGAGGAATCGTTGCCGACAACAGACCAGTTGTGTCCAAAAAACATCAGCCCCGGTATGCTGAGTACCGCGACGAGCGGAACGACCACCAGATCCGCCCACCCGAGCGAGTAGGACTCCTTGCCGAGCAACCAAGATCTCAAAGGACCCCACCCCGACGGACGCGTACGAACATCTCTACCGAGCATACCTTCATGCAACCATTATGAATCATGGACCGCCCGCCCGCGGTCCCTTCTCCCCACCGGACCCCGATCTCGTGCCGGGAGATTGGCAACGCCGATCGAAGGCCCACGCCTTCTGCTAACCGTGGATTCCTGCGCAGGCGGGAACGACGGGTGTGGGGCGGGACATTACGGATGGGAGGCCATGGCGTGCGCCCGCAACCCCAAGCGCGATCGTTCAGACGAACTCGGTAGCACCACGACCTTGTAGGGGCGGTTGGTGGACCGCCCGATCCCCGAACCGCCTAGAAAAACCGCTTCAAAACCCCGATGGCGCCCTGTTTCCACGGCACCCTGTGCGAGACACCCGAGGCGTTCTCGAACCCTTTCAGGTTGTCGAGGTACCAGCGGAAGTTGCGGATCAGGGCCTCCTTGTTGGAGAACTTGGGCGCGTAGTCCAACTGCCTCCGAGCCTTTTCTATGGAGACGAAGGAGTGCTTGGAGGCTGTCTCGTAGACCCACTTGTAAAGGGGCGAGAGCCCGAGCCTGTCCAGGATGCGCAGACCCCAGATGGCAGGCGCCGCCGGGAACCCGACCACCTTCTTGCCGTGGCCAGCAAAGTCGAGGACGGCCTGGTAATCCTCCTTCATCGTCGTGAACTCGGCGGCGCCGATATTGAAGGTGTCGTTGACCTGTTCCTCCGGCAGGGTTAGCGTCCGGGCGATGGCGTCGCAGAGGTCCTCGACGTCGAGGAGCTGGTAGCGGTTGTTGCCGGAGCCGATCATGGGGAAGTTGTGCCCTGTGTAGGCCCAGTCGTAGAGCAGCGCGAAGACACCGAGCCGCTCCGGCCCTATAAACGACTTCGGGCGGATGATCGGGGTGATTAGCCCTTTGGCCCTGTACTCGAGGCAGATCATCTCGGCCTGGATCTTGGCCTGCCCGTAAGGACCGACGCCCTCGAGTTTGTCAGTCTCGCACAAAGGATGGTGGTCAGGTATCCCGTATACGGCCGTCGAGGAGACGTGGACGAAGCGCTTCACGCCTTGCCGCAAAGAAGCATCCAGCATGTTGCGGGTGCCTTCAACGTCGGTGGTGTAGATGTCATCGGGCGAATAGAGCGGCAAGGCCGCCGCGGTGTGGACCACGAAGTCGGCACCATCTACCGCCCTGTCCACCACCGCCTTGTTCCTGATGTCGCCCCTGATGATCTCGACGCGGTCGCGCTCGGGATAGTCGAAGTCTTCCACGTCGAGGGAGGCAACAGCGTATCCTCTGCTTAGAAGGTGTCTTGCGAGGTTGATCCCCAGAAACCCCGCTCCGCCCGTTATGAGAACTCTCTGTTGGTCCATCCGAAGCTCCTCCTAGTAACGAATCGTCTGACGCACGAAGGCCCGTGCAAACGGCGAATTTTAGCACCCATCTCCCTGGGCATGACGGTGCGCTCTGGTCCAACCGCTTCCCGGCTGCGTATGGTTTATAACTGTCAGGACGATAAGAGGTCGAGAGGTTGAGCTCTGATCCGCACGAGTCTGAAGCTAAACAAGATGGCGCGGGGACCGCTTACGCTCCTCGTCCTGGGCGCGCTTGCGGCGACGATCTTCGTCGGTTGCGCCGCCGGAAGCGGGAACTTTTCGCAACCATCCGCGGAGCGGCAGGCCCCCGAAACCTCGAATTCTTCGAAAGCCGAAGGTACGGGCTCTTCCGGGCGGACTTCGGGGGAGCGACTCGGGCATCCCGCGCTCGGGTCGGCGGACGCGCCCGTGGTCATGACCGAGTACTCGGACTATCAGTGACCGTTCTGCGGCAAGTTCACCCGTGAGGTGGAACCGAAACTCTACAAAGAGTACGTCGAAGATGGGACGTTGAGGATCGAATGGCGAGACTTCCAGTATAGAGGGCAGGAGTCGGTGAACGCCGCAGTCGCAGCCAGGGCCGCCCAGGCCCAGGGCCGATTCTGGGAGTACCACGACCTGCTCTACGAAGAGCAGTCCTCGGGCTTCAGCGACGAAAACCTCGTCGCGCTCGCCGAAAAAGCGGACCTCGACATGCAACGGTTCGAAGCTGACTACGATAGCGCCCGCTACGCAGCATTGGTGCAGGCGGATTTCCAAGAGGGACAGAGCATAGGCGTCAACGGGACGCCCACCTTCTTCATAAACGATCAGGCACTGGTCGGCTTGCAGCCCATCGGGGTATTCGAAAATGCTATAGAGGATGCAGAACGCGAGGCTGGCGGTGGTTGAGGTTTCTTTTCTGGCCTCGTTCCTTGGGGGCATGCTCTCTCTGCTAAGCCCTTGCAGCGCGCTGCTGTTGCCGGCTTTTTTCGCCTACGCTTTCCAGTCGCGTGTCGAGCTCGTCGGGAGGACGGTCGTCTTTTACCTCGGGCTCTGCGCGACGCTCGTGCCGCTCGGTATGGGCATCTCGGTCGTCAGCGCGCTCGTCTACGGGTACAGGAGCACGCTAATCACCGCCTCTGGCCTCATTCTCGTCGTCTTCGGCGTCGTCCAGATCGCGGGAGGCGGGTTCGCCTTCGGGCCCATCGAGCGCCTGCGGGGGAGGATCAAAGGCGACTCCATCGTCGCGACGTTCTGCCTCGGCGCGGTCTACGGTTTCGCCGGTTTCTGTTCCGGCCCCATCCTCGGCGCCGTCCTGACCGTCGCCGCCTCCTCTGGCTCCGCCGTGCGGGGCGCCGGCCTGCTGGGCACCTACGCGGCGGGCATGGCAGCCCCACTGTTCCTGATGGCCCTGCTCTGGGACCATCTCGACCTCGGGCACCGCCGCTGGCTCAGGGGCCGCGAGGTCTCCCTCGGCACCCTCCGCTTCCACACGACGAACCTCATCTCAGGCCTGATGTTCGTCGCCATAGGCGTCCTGTTCATCGCGTTCGAGGGCACCTCGGGTCTCGAAGGCCTGTACGCGTCAGGTGGAGCGACGGACCTCGCCTTCTCCGTCGAGCGGTGGGTCGAGGCCGCTTCCGAGAGGGTGCCCATCTCCGTGGCGCTCGCGGTTCTCGGGGTGTTGTTCGCCGGGTACTTCGTCTACAGGCTCTCGACGCGCCGTAAAGAGCCCGCGAAGCACAAGGGTTAGACCCTCCCTATGGAGCTACTCTTGCCCGACCGCTTCGAGGATGCCAGGACCGGCTACGTGAGGACGATCTTCGAAGGGGTCGCGTCGGGCACACGACCCGCCGCCGTTTCGATCACACCATCCACCCGCCACGTCGGGGTGACGCGCCGCGACACGTTCCGTCCCGGCTTTCCGGACGCCGTCGAGGCCGCCGGCCGGATAGGCTACCCCGTGCTCGTCCGCTCCTCGGGCGGCGGGGCTACCGCCGCCGACCTCGGCACGTTCGGCTTCTCGATCATCCGCCCCACGGACGAAAAGGAGTCGGGACGCAGCATCAG
>DATDKB010000333.1:0-2129 GCA_036520255.1 Rubrobacter sp.
GAGGGTCAAATCCGCGGTGGCGGAGCGCGGCATCGGGATATCGTCCATAGGCTCCCCAATAGGCAAGGTGCCCATAACAGACCCGTTCGGGCCGCACCTGGAGCGCTTCCGCCGCGCGCTGCACGCTGCCCATGTCATGGAGGCGCCTTACATCCGCGTCTTCTCTTTCTTCATTCCAGAGGGGCCGGAGCCGGATCTCTACAGGGACGAGGTTCTGGAGCGGATGAGCGCGCTGGCGGACGAGGCTGAGGATTCGGGGATCACGCTGTTGCACGAGAACGAGAAGGAGATCTACGGCGACGTACCCGAGCGTTGCGTGGAAATACTCGCCAGGGTGGGCTCACCAGCCTTGCGGGCCGCCTGGGACGCGGCCAACTTCGTGCAGTGCGGGGTCCACCGTCCGTATACTGAAGGGTACGAGTCGTTGCGGCCATACGTCGAGTACGTACACGTGAAGGATGCGCTCTCAGGCTCGGGTAGGGTGGTGCCGGCGGGCGAGGGAGACGGAGAGATCCGGGAGACTCTCTCCGCGCTGCGCGCCTCCGCCTTCGACGGCTTCTTCTCGCTGGAACCGCACCTAGCATCCGCGGGAACGTACTCGGGTTTCAGCGGCCCCGAGTTGTTCGGCAAGGCCACAGGGGCCTTCAAAGAGCTACTCCGCACGCAGGACATCGAATGGGCCTGACCAAGAACACGGCCACCGCACTGTTGGCCCTGAACGGCCTCGACGTACGCCCAAACTCGGCCGTCTCTGTCGAGGGCACGGAGGCCGGCCTGGTAGGGGCGGGCGAGAGGGTTGCTGTCCTGGCCCCTTCTGGATCGCGGGTGATCTCCGGCTTCGAAGGGGAGAGCAGCGCCGCCGGCAGCCGTACGCTCATTCTCGGCCCGATGAGCGCGGCCAATCTGGACGCCCTGCGCGACCTCCTGCCCTGGCTGCGCCCGCAGCCACTCGGCACACGCGCGTCGGCGGGCTTCGGCGACAGGCTGGGGCTCGCCACCCCTGGCCACATCAGGGCCCTGCGCGCGGCCGGCGGAAGGATCGCGCCCATCTTCGCCCAACAGTCCATAAGGGAGATGGAGCGTACGGGCAGGAGCCCCCAGGAAGTTCTCGACGACGCAACTTGGGGCGTCTTCGCCGAAGGCTGGCGGGAGGGCTTCGGGGCGGACGCCGACCACCTCAAGACTGCTGAAGATGTAGACGTCTGCGTGGCCGCAGGTTACAGCTTCTTTACGTGCGATCCCCGGGAATACGTCGACGACAGGGCTGAAGCCGCCGGCGCTCCGGCGCTGCGCACAGCACTGGAGGACCTGCCGTGGCAGGATCTCGAAGACTTTCCGTCTGACCTGAAGAGGCGCTATCTCGACAGCGCATTCGAGGCTGAAGGACACGAACTCCGCTTCGACGACATCTCCTTGGCACGGGCGGCCGTCAAGTACGGTGCTGCCGTGGCCCACGTGGCGCGTCTTCACCGCCACCTCCAGGCGGCGATGGGGGAGGACTGCGAGGTCGAGGTCTCCGTGGACGAGACAGATAGCCCTACGACCCACGCCCAGCACGTCTACATCGCCACGGAGCTGCGGCGTCTCGGGGTCAGGTGGACGAGCCTGGCCCCGCGCTACGTCGGGCGCTTCGAGAAGGGCGTGGACTACATGGGCGATGTCGCGGGGTTCGAGGAGGATATCGAAGTCCACGCCGCCATCGCCCGCACCGTCTCGTCCGATGGGCCGTACAAGCTGAGCCTGCACTCAGGCTCGGACAAGTTCTCGGTCTATCCCGCCTTCGTCAGGCAGACCAGAGGACTCGCACACCTCAAGACGGCGGGCACGAGCTACCTGGAGGCCCTGCGCACCGTGGCCGCGCTCGATCCTGACCTATTCCGTGAGATCTACGATTTCTCCCGCGGACACTACGAGGAGGACAGGGTTAGCTACCACGTTTCGGCGCAGGCGGACCGCGCGCCGGGCTCCGTCGGTGACGCGGAGTTGCCGGCCTTGCTCGAGCAGTTCGACGCGCGGGAGATCCTGCACGTTACCTTCGGGTCGGTGCTAAAGGAGGCACGCTTCCGCGACCGCCTCATGGGTCTGTTGCGCGAACATCCCGAGCACTACGCCGCCGGTCTGGAAAAGCA
>DATDKB010000334.1:0-8264 GCA_036520255.1 Rubrobacter sp.
ACTCGCTCGGACCGCTCCTCGCCCACACCAGCCTGGAGAGCTTGCGGGCCATCTACGCAATCGGCGGCGGAACCCAGAACCGGCTGCTCATGCGCATCAAAGCCACCGTGATGAACCAGGGGATCACCGTGTCAGGCGTGAAGGAAGCGACAAGCGTGGGGGCAGCCATCCTCGGCGGGGTAGGCGCCGGCGTCTACCCAGACATCCCCTCGGCCCTCCAAGAACTACGCTACGACCAAAGCACCGTCGAGCCGGTTCCGGACGAAGTCGCCTTCTACGACGACGCCTTCAGAAAAGTGTACGGTAGGCTCTACCCTAGCCTCCGCGGCGTGCACCGCGAGATCGAGGATCTATTACCCGACAGGTGAAAGTAGCACGCTCCGGCCTGCGGCCGGCTACGCACGAGGAACCGCTGGTGGCGGCCGGTTCTACGCCATTGACGATGCCTCGGGACGACTTCCTGAAAGCGTAAGCCGAAGGCCGGAGCGTGCTACCTTACCTCGTGAACCACCGTTGCCACCTGTACCAGGGCACGAATACCTCCACCCTCTCGGCGGGCCAGGCCATACTCACCGCGCGGCGTCCTTCCCGCCGCGAATCTTTGTATTCCTGCTCGATCGCGACCCGGATGATGATCTCACCGGACTCCGTGGACATCGGTGCCGAAACGGCGCGAAACCCCTCTATGCGCGAGCCGTCCTCGGACAGCAAGAGCACCTGCTGTCCTGGGTCTGGCACGAGCGGAGGTCTACCCCTGCCTAACGTCATCTCTTTACCGATCGCATCCCAGGAGGAAGATATCCCAACGGCCCATGATACGCCACAAGCCATCCTCTCGAAACCCAACCAAAGCAGCGCAACGCGAGTATCGGCAGCATCAACATAGGGTGAACCGCCCATTCGCGCACGAGCAAAGGCAACGGCCTGACCGGCTGAGACTCAGAGTTGCGCTAGCGCCTCTTGGATCGGGGTGTCCCCGGATAGGATCTCGAACGTTTTGTGGTACGTGTTCTCGTCCTCGAGCGCGTCGGCGAAGGTACGGGCGACGTCTTCGCGGGGGATCTCACCCCGTCTGCCAAGCCGCTCGGCCGCCTCTATGTTGCCCGTGCCATCGTCGTCGGTAAGGCTGCCTGGACGGATGATGGTATAGTCGAGACCGCTCTCCTCCAGACGCTCGTCGGCGCGGGCCTTGGCGCGGAGGTAAGGACGCATGCCCTCGGCCCCCCCATCGGGATCACTCGCGCCCATGGCGCTGAGCATGAGGTAGCGGCTTACCCCGCGACCCTCGGCGGCTTCGACAAGCTTGGCGGCCCCACCGTAATCCATCGTCTGCTTGCGCTCGTCGCCGCTCCCCGGCCCAGCCCCGGCTGCGAAAACGATGGCGTCGCATCCCCCGACGGCTTCTCCGATCCCTCCTTCGACCTCCTCCGTTTCCAGGTCGACCAGCACGGGCTCGGCGCCGTCAGCCTCTATATCGCCTGTCTGTTCCTCCTTGCGGACGAGCCCTTTGACCTCGTGGCCGTCCTCGAGCAGCATCCTCCTCAGACGCCTCGCCGTCTTGCCGTGCGCCCCGGCGATCAACACCTTCACGCCAATCTACCTCCTGAAGAATTGAATCCTCCCTGAGTTTAACCCGGCGGGGGTGGCTCCCGCACGCCGGATGGCCCGGCGCCCGCGTGCTGTGATGAAGAGGAATTGGAGAAGGGGTCGGGCGCCGGTTGCACCTCACCTTATTCCCGGTATACCCCTCGCGGGTAACACGAAGGCTAACGTTAGGTAACGGAACCACAACAGCTTAGCGAGTCAGCGTTTCAGCTTGTCGGCTTTGCTATTGCTGAAATGCTGGCCGGCTGACCGGCTGTCATGCGTGGGATGGGCTGGGCGAGGGTATCTAGGTCTTATGGCGCGAGAGGCAGACTACTTCACGGCCCACGAGGCGGCACGGGTGCTCGGCATCTCCCCGGCGCGCGTGCGCCAGATGCTTCGCGCCGGGGAGCTCGAAGGCGAGCGGGGGCCGAAGCTTGTGGAGGGTGCTCCGGGACCGTGGCTCGTCCCCGCGAGCGCGGTGCGCGCCTACCAGGAGAGCAAGAAGGCCGCCGTCGCGTCCGATACCGTCGCGATGCCGCGCGAAGAGATTCACCCTCCGGACGATCCCCCACCCGGTACGGAAAAAGCGGGCACGCCGACGGAGACCTCGGAGCGCCTCTCCGAGGGAGTCGGCGCCCTGCGCGACAAGGCCGAGGAGATCCTGGTGGAGTTGGATCGGCTGGAGGGCCGCCTGGAGGCCGCCGAGGTCGAACAGCTCGCCCTGCGCGAGACCGCGAGCCGCGAGAAAGCGCGGGCCGAAAGGCTCCAGGACAAACTGGACAGGGCGACATCCAACCGGCAAACAGAGCAACGCGCCCCCTGGCGGAGGCTGTTCGGAGGCTAATCGCTCCCGCTCAGGGAGATGGCGAAGCCGACGCGCTCGCCGACGCTGTCGCCGAAGCCGATGATGCGGGGCTGGGAGAGGCGCTTGGTGAGACGCTCGACGAAGGGATCGGCGAGGCGCTAGGCGAGGCGCTAGGCGACGCGGTAGGGCCCGTCGTTTCGGGGCTCGTGGGCTCCGGGGTGGCAGCCGGCGTTTTCTGGGGATTCTGCCGCACGGAATCAGTCGGGGCTTCGAAGAGTGGCAACAGCAGGGCGGATATCAGCACGGCGACCGCCAGCACTGCCACGGTGCACAAGGGGGTCAGGACAAGCGTAAGGGGAACGAGCATCCTGTCCGCCACGCGCCCGTGCAGCACGTAGAACGTGAGCACGCCGAGCACCATGAGCACGGCTATCAGCAGCCACAACGGGTATCCAAGGTTGAGCACGCCCACTAGTCCTCCCAGCTCATCGCCGCAAGCACCGAACCCACGCCGGCCACGATGCCGACGACGAGTATAAAGAACATCCCCGTGAACGCCCAGGCTATGATACAGACAAGCTCCCCGCAGAGCAACACCAGCGTCAGGTATCCCGTCGGCGGGATCCTCATCGAGGCTCCACATCTTCTCTCAGGTGGCTTTAAGGACACGGCCTGGAGGATGAACGTCCCTGCAACGCTCCGATAGCGACCCTAGATATTGTAGTACGGAAGGTGTCGTCGCGGGTTTCGCCACCTTAACCATCACATCGTTTCGACTACGAAAGGCTGGTGGCGGTCACGACCGTCACCAGCAGGATAACGGCAAAGAAGTAGGATCGGACTGGTAAGGAGGGGGAAGGTACCGGAGGCCCGATCCTACGGGTAATATGGCCGGGCCTCGGATTCCTGGGAGGGGGTCCTCGCCCGGTGTTGCACTTACTCTATGACGCCGCAAGCGACCTACGCATCCCCCAAATGAGTGATTTTTCGACGATTCTCAAGAAATCGGACGATCGTGGCCCTAGCCCTGATCCAGGTACCTCCGAAGCGCCCTGGCGTACGACGGCGCGAGACCCCTCGCCCTAGCCCAATCCTCGGTGCTAACACCCAGCCTGAGGCTGCGGCGCAGCTGATGAAGGTGGTCGTCCAGGCCGCCGGCGCGCTCGCCGACCACAAACTCCTGGCGCATGGCCTCGAGGTCTTCTCTGGACAACCTCCGACGGTCTCCCATGCATCGTCCTCTCGCCGAAAGGTCACCGGACCACCCTAAGCCTAACGCCGACCGACTGCGGCGGCAACGGTTCTTCCCGAATATATCTCTCCGGAGGTGGTAAGCGACGGTCCTGTCGTGCAAAATACCCTCGTCCGTCGGCGTCGGCGGCATCGTTGTAGGGGGAGCGGGCCGGGAGGTTCCTGTCCGGCCATCAAAGGTAGAGGAGAGCAACGGGTGCGAGCAAGAATAGACCTCGTCAAGAGCGCCGCGACCCTGATCGCGTTCTCGGTCTTGCTGATCCTGGCGCCCGGGGTCTCGGCCCAGGAGACGGGAGCGCCCCCCGGGGCCCCGAAGCTGGACGCGAGTTCGTGGGCGCTCATCGACGCCCATTCGGGCCTGTACCTTGCCGGCAAAGACCCGGACGAGCAAGTCCCAATAGCGTCGACGACCAAGATCATGGTCGCCCTTGTGGCGCTGGACGAAGGCGCGAACCTGGACGAGAAGGTGACCGTCTCGGAAGACGCCGCCTCCTACGCCGGGTCCGTCTACAGCAACGTTGGCCTCTACCCCTACGATCAGGTCAGCGTTAAAGACCTGCTCACGGCGGCCCTGGTTCCCTCCGGAACCGACGCGATCTACGCCCTGGCCGAGCACCTGGGTGATGGCAGCGTGGACGAGTTCGTGGGAAAGATGAACGACAAGGCGAAGGAACTCGGCTTGAAGAACACCCACTACGAGAACCCGGCGGGCATCGACGACCCCGAAAACTACTCGAGCGCCAGGGACCTCGCGAAGATAGCCAGGGTGGCGATGAAGTACCCCGAGTTCCGCGAGATCGTCGCCCAACCCGAAGCCACGATCTCGACCCAAGACAGAGAGATACAGATAGTCAACACGAACCTCCTGGTCGTTCCCAATTCCGGCTACGACTACGGCCCCGCGACCGGCATCAAGACGGGCACCTCTCTGGGCGCCGGGGCGTGCCTGGTAGCCTCGGCCACGAGCGGCGACGAGTCGTACATCGCCGTGCTCCTGGACGCAGCAGGCGACCTCCAACGCTTCGACGCGGCCAGAACGGCGCTGGAGTACGGCTTCGGCAAGTTCGACTACGAGCCCCTCGTAGAACAGGGAGACGACTTCGCAGATCTCGACCTGCCCTACCGCAGGGACGAAACGGTAAAGCTAGTCGCCGCCAAAGACGTAACCGCGCTGGCCGGCCCCGGCCTCGAAGTAGCGCGGCAGGCAACGCACAAAGAAGCCCCACCCTCGGCCAAGAAGGGACAAAAGATAGGCACTGTCGAGGTCTCGGTGGAAGGCCGCGAGGTGGGCAGCAGCCCCCTCGTCGTCCAGAAGGGCTACCAAGCAGCCTCCCTGTGGCAAAAAATAACGTACTGGGCAGGGGGCCTCAAACGCTGGGTGTTGCAACGCTGAAAGCGTTGCAGCACGCCGCCAGCCTGACGGCGTGCTGCACGTTCCATCTTTGCATCTGGCGGGTAGAATAGGTCTCATGCGTGTGAACATCGTAGACAATCGGTATGTACTGGGTGAGTCTCTGGGCAGTGGGGGTATGGGTGAGGTTTACCTTGCGCGCGATAGGGTGCTGGAGAGGGACGTTGCCCTCAAGGTGCTAAGGAGCCAGTACGCTGGAGACGAGGAGTTTGCCGAGCGTTTCAGGCGGGAGGCCCGCAGCGCGGCGGGGCTTTCGCATCCGAACATCGTCCAGGTTTATGACAGGGGCGAGACGGAGGACGGGACTTCTTACATCGCGATGGAGTACGTGCCTGGTGGCACGTTGAAAGAGCAGATCGAGCGGCGGGGGCCGTTTGGGGCCAGCGAGACGGCCGCCGTCGGGGCGCAGATAACCGACGCGATCGGGGCGGCGCACGAGCGGGGTGTGATACACCGCGACATAAAGCCCCAGAACGTTCTCGTGACCGCATCAGGCGACCTGAAGGTGACGGACTTCGGCATAGCGAGGGCGGCCTCCGCCGTTACGAGCTCGGCGTCGAGCGCCATCTTCGGCACGGCGGGCTACATCTCGCCTGAGCAGGCCCTGGGCGAGCCGGTGGGGCCCGCGAGCGATCTCTACTCGCTCGGTGTGATCCTCTACGAGATGCTGACAGGCGAGCTGCCGTTCACCGCCGACAACTCGATAGCCGTATGCATGAAGCACGTCACCGAGCCGCTACGCCCACCAAAGCAACTGAACCCGTCTATCCCAGAAGGGATGGACGCCCTGGTCGTGAAGCTACTCGCCAAGGACCCCGCCAACCGCTACGCAAGCGCGACGGAGCTCCTGAACGACCTCGAACGCGTTCGAGACGGCCTCCCTCCTATGCTCGCGCTCGAGGCGACGACGCAACCCCTCGGGGAAGCACCGCGCGCCGCGCGCCGCAGGGTGGCCGTAGTCCGGAGGCGAAGGGCGTCACGCACCCTGGCGGTCGCCGCCGTCGCGATGCTCGCTTTGCTCGGCACTTTCCTGTTCGGCCTCCTGCAAGAAGGGCAGGGGCAAGGAGCCTTGCCCCGCGCGCAAAGCGTGGCCCGCGACCTCATAGGTCCACCCGCCAAGGCGGCCATAAACACCACCAAGACGGGCGCGAAGACCCCGAACTTGACCGGCACGCCCCCCGACATCCAGACGACGGCATCGGCATCGGCATCAGCCGCGGCCTCCCCCACCGCATCCTCCGCGTCTTCCTCTGCGGCATCGCCCGAGTCATCGTCCGAGTCCTCGCCTGCGGCAGCCTCTGATAAGTCTTCTGAGAGTACGCCCGTGGTTCCCGCTGAGCCCCCGCCCGAAGATCAGACTCCGGCCGAGTCGCAATATGACGGGGGCAATTAAGGGTACTCGCCTCACGGCGGCGCTGACGATGCTATATTCGCATCCTGACGGGTGAACGTGGGGAGGAGCGTCGAGTGGCCGATTTGGATGTCGGGCAGAAGGTCACGTACTTCGAGCTGCCGGATCAGCTAGATTACCCCTGGAGCCTCTCGGGCCAGCTCGAGCTTGAGCCGGTGATGCTGGTCTTCTACCGCGGCGACTGGGACCCTTACTGCAACGGACAGCTCGCCAGCTACGCTAGGCAGTTCGAAGGGTTCGAGAGGCGTGGGGTCCAACTCGCCGGCATCAGCGTCGACCCCCCCTCCCACAACGCGAACATGGTAGGAAAACTCCAGCTTCCCTTCCCCCTGCTCAGCGACCCCGAAGGAGAACTCGCCCGCCTGTTCGGCGTGTGGGACGCCAAGGAGGGGGTGGCGTTGCCTTCCATCGTCGTCGTCGACCAGTCGGGAGAGGTTCGCTATCTTTACAAAGGCACTGACTTCGCGGACAGGCCGACGGACGACGAGGTCTTCGCAGGCCTGCGAGGGCTAGAAAGCAGGATAGAACGCCTCACGGGCGGGCCCGAGTTTCAGGTGGGAGCAGCCCAGGCAAGGGAGAGCAGCGTCCGCCCCAACGAAAGCGCAATGGAACTGGAGCAGCTCACAACCTTCTACCGGGGCGTCCTGTCCACCACCATCTTCCTCAAAGGTAGGTTCGAAGGTTGGGGCCGCTCCGGTAGGAGGGCCTTCAAGGAACTTGACGCTTTCCAGCAGATGGTACGCCACTACATAAAGGTCCTTGACGAGACCGTCGAACTCAGGCGTTCTGATGCCTGAGTGCGGCACGCTTCGGTTTCGGCCTGCGCTTGCCAGCAAGCCGCCAGGCTTCGCTAGGCTTCGCCAGGCGGCTTGACAGCCAGTCAGCCGGGACCCTCTGGCAAGCGAAGCCTGCAAGCTGAAGTGCTGACAAGCGGAAGCCGCAGGCTGGGGCGTGCTGACAAGCTGGCGCAGCCAGCGTGCTAAGATGCTAATTTTCGAGGGTCGGCTCAGGGCGCTCTGGCGGTTGGCGATCCAGTATTGCGCCTTCACGTTGCTCGTGTCGCTGCTGTTCAACGTGTTCGCGGTGGCGTTGTTGCTAGCCGTTTCGGGCGGCCGGTCCGTCGTGGCTGACTCGCCCGCGATACCGCTCGCGAGCGGGGTTGCGGGTCTTGTGGGGGCCGTTCTGAGCGTGTGGCTGGCGGGTCGTTTTCTCGACGGGCGACGCTTCTCCGATTTCGGGTTCCATCTCGGTGTCGGATGGTGGGTGGATCTGCTCTTCGGGATGGTCCTTGGCGCGCTGCTCATCTCGGTCATCTTCTTCACGGAGCTGGGACTGGGTTGGGTCGAGATCTCAGGCACTTTCGAGACCTTTGGGACCAACGTGCCCTTTGCACCCTCTATCCTAATTCCGGCCGCTAGCTTCCTTTGCGTGGGTTTCTACGAGGAGACGGTCTTCCGGGGATATCAGCTCAAAAACGCGGCCGAGGGTCTCAACTACCCGGCCATCGGTCCCCGCGGCGCCATCCTCGTCGCGTGGGTTTTGTCTTCGGTTTTCTTCGGCCTCTTGCACGCTGACAACCCGAGCGCGACGTTCGTCAGCACGCTAAACATAGTCCTCGCCGGCCTGATGCTTGGGTTCGGGTACGTGATCTCGGGCGAGCTCGCGATCCCCATCGGGCTACACATCACCTGGAACTTCTTCCAGGGCGCCGTCTACGGCTTCCCCGTAAGCGGTTTCGGGCCGTTCGGTGCGACCTTCCTCGCGACGCAGCAGACGGGTCCAGCTCTCTGGACCGGTGG
>DATDKB010000335.1:0-3421 GCA_036520255.1 Rubrobacter sp.
CCCCGCCCGCGAAGGCATCCCCGGCGAAGCCCGTGCGGCTCAAGAGCAGCCCGGCCACGGCGGCGGCCAGGATGACCAGGGGGAAGGGGACGGAGAAGAAGTAGAGGGCGACGAAGGCCAGCACCGCGAAGCCGACGAGCACCCTGTGGTTGATGGTGCGCTTGCCGATCCTCAAGACCGCCTCGACAACTATGGCTATCACCACCGGCTGGATGCCGTACAGGAGGCCCGTGATCGCGGGCACGTCGGAGTGGGCCACGGCTAGGTACGAGAGCAGCCACAGCACGAAGATGGAGGGGATCACGAAGAACGAGCCGGCCACGATGCCACCCAGCGTCCCGTGCAGCCTCCACCCGATGTAGGTGGCGACCTGCTGCGCCTCGGGACCGGGTAGCAACATGCAGAAGTTGAGCGTCCTCAGGTACTGCTTCTCCGAGACCCAGCGCTTCCGCTCGACCAGTTCGCGGTGCATGATCGCGATCTGACCCGCGGGTCCCCCGAAGTTTATGAAGCCGAGCTTCACCCAGAACCAGAACGCCTCCCAGAAGCCCACCGGCTTGGTTCCGGCTTCATCCCTCTTCGTGGTCTCTGTCTCCATCCGCACCTTCTTCACCGAGTGGCTTGACAACGCGCGATAGTGTAACCATGGTTACCGGAAGTTGTCAAGGCGTTCCGGGGGACTTGCCCTCCGTCTTGACCACCGAGAGTAACCTTGGTTACTCTCCTGCCCGCGGACGCACCCGCCGGTGCGGGGCCGGGGTCCCCTCGGGGGCCCATGGGAGGTCGACACGACTGCGTCATCGTACGGGAACGTTGGAAGGGTAGGGATCGTGAGCGCGAAGATTACGCGACGAAGGTTCCTCGGGGCCGCGGCCGCCGGTGGGGCGTGGATAGTGATGGGCGGCACCTTGGGCTGTGGGCCAAGCCCGCGCGCCCGGGCCGTCGCCGCGCCCGCGCGGGGGGAACAACCGTGGGCGTTCCGTTCCCGCCCGGAGTTCCGTCCCCCGGCCGTCGAGGTGAGGACACGGGCGCGTGGCACGGCCCCCGGTTACGTCTTCGTCGCTCCGAAGAAGGAGCCTGGGGCGGGGGGCCCCACCCAAGACGCCCCCCTCATCGTCGATAACGGTGGCGAGCCCGTTTGGTTCCATCCCCTGCACGGCGACGCCGAGAAGGACGCGTTCAACTTCGGGGTGCAAACCTACAGGGGCGAGGCGGTGCTCACCTGGTGGGAGGGCCACCACACGGGGTTCGGTCAGGGCGAGTACGTGATCGTGGACCGCTCCTACCGGGAGAACAAGCGGGTCAGCGCGGGCAACGGCTACGAAGGGGACCACCACGAGTTTCTCATCACCCCACAGGACACCGCCCTCATCACCATCTACGGCGGGCTGCCTATCGACCTCACTTCCGTGGGGGGCCCAAAGGACGGTACCGTGCTCGACGGGATAGTGCAGGAGCTCGACATCGAGAGCGGCGAGGTCCTCTTCGAGTGGCACAGCCTCGATCACGTCGGCGTCGAGGAGTCCTATTGGGAACCCAAAGCGGACCAGGATGGAGCCTACGACTACTTCCACATCAACTCCGTAGACGTCTACGACGACGACCACCTGCTGATCTCGGGCCGCAGGACATCTACCGTCTACAAGGTCGACCGCAAGACGGGCGAGGTACTATGGCGCCTGGGCGGCAAGAAGAGCGACTTCGAGATGGGGCCGGGGGCAAGGACGGACTACCAGCACGACGCCCGCCACCACCCGGATGGTATCGTTACGATCTTCGACAACGGTAGCGTCGACACAGGCGAGCAGTCCCGCGGCATCGTGGTCGCCCTCGACGAGGACGCGATGAGCGCGAAGCTCGTTCGGGAGTATACGCACCCCGCCAAGATGTTCTCGGACACCCAGGGCAACGTGCAGGTGTTGCCAGGCGGCAACGTCTTCGTGGGTTGGGGCAGCGAGCCTTACTTCTCCGAGTTCTCCCGCGACGGCAGGCTGCTCTTCGACGCCCATTTCCCCCCCGAGCTGGAGTCCTACCGCGCCTTCCGTTTCCGGTGGAATGGTCACCCGCGAGAGGCCCCGGCCGTCACCGCTGAGCCCGGAAAAGATGACAAGGTTACGCTCTACGTCAGTTGGAACGGCGCAACGGACGTCGATGCTTGGCAGGTGCTCGCCGGCGGCCCAGACGAGCTGGAGCCCGTGGGCTCGGCCCCTCGCAAGGGCTTCGAGACCGCCCTAACCATCCACACCGATGAGTCCCACGTCGCGGTGCAGGCCACGGACGGCTCGGGACGGGTGCTGGGCACCTCCAAGACGCTCAAGCTGGGAGGCTAGCCGTGTCCTTCAGGGTCGGTTGGCCAGACGTCTGGGTACCCGACGAGCACTGCTCGTACAACGATAGCCGAGATCGGTGCGCGGCGCGCGAGGAGAAGCCGTTTGTGTACGGCGTATCGGTAACGTACGTGTCTGCCATCGTAGCCGGGGTGCTCACCGCCGCCGCTCTCGCCGCTTGGCCTTGGGCCCGTACGCGTCGTCGCTTCGTGGTCGCGGGCATCACAACCCTCGTAAGCTGGATCGCCTGGCACCTCCTGCTCGACGCCACCGGGGCTTTCGGCTTCGACGTCGATGCCCCGATAATCAGGGTCAGCTGGGAAGACGTCGGCAGCGGGGTGATTCGCTCTCTTCGCGACCGTCGTGGTCTTAGGTCTTGGCACGGAGCGCCGAGAACCCGCCATCCGCGTGGTCGGCGCCGCGGCGATCGCGGGGCTGGTCGCTATGGTACTGGACGTCTTTGTCTAGGCCGGTTCCCCGGTAACGGTTCGGCTTCAGTGGGAGTGTGTAGGTAAGCCGTCGTGGGCGTGTGCGGCGATGTGGTGGTGCTCCTCGCCGGCCTCTTCTACCGGATCGACGTGTATGACAGCCCCGTCCAGGTAGCCCAGGTGGTGCAGGAGTCGGTGGTTGACCTCGCGTGCTATGGCGTGGCCTTCGGCCACAGACAGGCCGGGATCCACCGCCACGTTCACCTCGGCGTGTAGCCTGTGGCCCAACCAACGCGCCCTTACCTCGGAGACGTCTTCCACGCCGTCAACCTCGCAAGCTGCGTGCCGTATCTCCTCTACGACCTCGGGCTCGACCCCGTCGAGCATGCGGGTGAAGACCGCCTTGCCCGACTGCCATACGATCACGAGGATGGCCGCCGCTATCAAGAGCCCAACGATGGGATCGGCGAGCGGGTAGCCGAGCCACACCCCCACCGCCCCGGCCAAGACGGCGAGGCTCGTCCAGCCGTCTGTCCTGGCGTGGTAGCCGTCGGCAACGAGAGCGGCGCTCCCTATCTCCCTACCGACCCTGATGCGGAACACGGCGACCGCCTCGTTGCCTAGGAAGCCGACCAGAGAAGCTACCGCGACCGCCCACAGGAACCC
>DATDKB010000336.1:0-11163 GCA_036520255.1 Rubrobacter sp.
CGCCTGAGGCTGTCCTCACACCCCTGCATGATGTGCTTGCGCGAGAGGCCGACCTCGTTCGGGCCGTCTCCCATCGGGAAGCGGACCTTCGTGGCCAGGACCACCTCGTCGCGGACTTCTTTTATGGCCTTGCCGGTGATCCCCTCGGAGACGCCATCGGAATAGACGTCGGCGGTATCCACGAAGTTGCTCCCGGCATCGAGAAACGTACCCATGATCTCCCTTGAGGTCTCTTCGTCGGCCTCCTGCCCGAAGGTCATGCACCCCAGGCACAGCTCCGAGACCATCAGCCCCATATTCCCAGGACGCTTGTACTCCATGCGCCGCTCCTCCCGAGTCTCCACCGTCGAAAGGCCGTACTCTACAGCGGTTTTCGGCGCTCGGCCAGAAACGAAAAGCCGACGGCGGGGTGGCTACTTGCGGCAGGCGTTTGGTAGGATGGGTTGGTCCGAGGTCTGGAGGAAGCAAGATGCAGCGTTCGGATGCGGGAAAGTTGCGCGATCCTCGCGTGCCGCGCATCCATCCGGCAGCGGCCCTGATCTTCTGGGCCGGGGGCGCGCTAGCGTTCGCGTTCTTGCCGTAGGGCTCGGAGTCGAAGTTCCTGACCGCCACGATCTTCTCCCTCTGTGCGGCTACTTTCGCCGCCGCGATACCGCTCCTGGCCGCGCCGCGCGCCCGGGGCCACGAACGGTCCTTCCTGTTGCTCATGGGGCGGGTGTGGTCTTCCGGCTCGCAGGAAACGCGCTCTGGAGCGCGTCACAGCTCTTCGATTTCCAGGTCGCCACGCCGGTGGCGCCGCAGGACATCGCCTACGCCATCTCCTACCCGTTGCTGGTGGGAGCGATGCTGTACCTCGTGGCGCTGACGACGCGCAGGATCACGCTGGTCAGCTCCCTCGACGCGGGGGCCGTGATGCTCTCGGTCGGGACGCTTACCTAGTATTTCGTCCTCGGCCCCGCGGCGGCGCAGGCCGCGCTCGAGGGCGTGCGCGATGCGGCGGTGGCCCTGTCCCAACCCGTTTGCGACGCGGCCCTGCTCTTCCTCGGCCTCGTCCCGGGTAAAGCCCCGTTTCTCCCTGTTGCTGAACGGAGGTTTTCTCGCGCTTCTGCTTGCCGACGCGGCCTATCTCGGGCTTCGTTCCGCGGGGCCCTACCAGAGCGACAACTGACCCGAGATGCTGTGGGCGCTCGGCATGATCCTGCTCGGCCTTACCTCGACGACCTCCCCCGAGGTCCCCACGGGCGAGAACGCGGGACGGAAACAGCCGTGGCGGGTGATCCTGTACTGGCTCGGCCCGCTCTCCCCGCCGCTACACTTCACGATCCTGATCCTGTGGGGCGCGTTGAACCCGCCGATGCCCGCGTACGTGCTCGCCGCATGCGCCGTGCTTCTCCTGTACATGGCCCTGCACGTCGGGCTCGTCTCCTCGGTCAGCAAACAACTCGTCAATGTGAGAGAAGAACTGGCCCGCCAGAACGAGCAGAGCCGCCTCCTGTACGAACTGCACGACATGGTAAAGCAGAACGTGCACGACATCTCGCTGACGCTCCGCTCCGCCCTCGACGCCGAGCGCCGAGGGGACAGAGGGGGCGCGGGAGATTTTCGAGAGGGCCGTGATCGTTTCGAGGGGTGTGGAGTTCCAAATCTCACGCCCCTACGATGAGCTCTCCGCCCTGCGCAGCAAGAGCCCGCCGGGCGCCGGAGATTTCCTCCGCCAGCGCCTGCGGAAATTCGAGGAGTACTTCGGCATTAAGATGCACGACGACCTTCAGGCCTCCCTCGAAGTGCTGAAACCGGCCGAGGCCGCGGCCCTGAACAGGGTGGCCGTCGAGGCGTTCTGGAACGTCGCCAAGCACTCGGGGGCGAGCAACTTGTACCTGGAGTCCCGCCAGGTAGGCTCCGTGCTCATCGTCCGCATCAGGGACGACGGCCGCGGCTTCGACACCAACAATCCACAGCCGGCCTCGGCCTGCGCTACCTGCGCCAGCGTGCGGCCGAAGTGAACGCAGACCTCGATGTGATCTCCGCCCCCAAACGCGGAACCGCGGTACAGGTGAGGTTCCGCAAGCACGAAGATATCGCGGCAAAGCGCCTAAAATGTCCAGGGAAACGTAGACCTCCAGCGCGCAGCAACCCGAAGTGCTGAAAGCGAGGGCCCCAACCGGGTTGGCATACCCAACCCCGCCGGTAGATGCCCCGCAGACCGCGCTCGTCCTCCTCGCCTACACCACCGCGTTCGTCGTCATCGCCACTTTGGTGTTCAGTCGCAGGGACGTAAACTGAAGCTTAATCCTCGAGGTCTCGTTCGAAGTAGCGATTCGTTATCGGCATGCGGCGGTCGCGGCCGAAGGCGCGACCCGTGACTTTTATGCCGGTGGGAGCCTGGCGACGTTTGTATTCGGCGCGGTCGACCAGCTGCACGATGCGCCTGACGTCGTCCTCATCGAAGCCTGAGTCCACGATCTGGGCTATCCCCATGTCCTCTTCGATGTACGCTTCCAGGATGGGGTCGAGGACCTCGTATGGCGGCAGAGAGTCGGTGTCGCGCTGGTCCTCGCGCAGCTCAGCGGTCGGCTCCTTGTTCAGGACGGAGTCGGGGATAACCTCGCGGTCTTTCTTCTCGTTGAAGTGGCGCGCCACCCTGTAGACCAGGTTCTTCGGAACGTCTTTTATGACCGCGAAACCTCCCGCGGAGTCGCCGTAGAGCGTCGAGTATCCCACGCTCATCTCGCTCTTGTTTCCGGTGGACAGCACGATCCAACCGAATTTGTTGGAGAGAGCCATCAGGATGTTCCCCCTGATACGGCTCTGCAGATTCTCCTCCGTAACGTCCTCAGGAAGTCCCTTGAAGGCCTCTTTCATCATCTCCCTGTAGGCGTCGAAGGCTGGGCCGATGGGGATGGTATGGGTGTCTATATGCAAGTTCTTGGCCAGCGCTACCGCGTCGGTGTTGCTCAGATCCGAGGTGTAGCGGCTCGGCATGAGGACGCCGGTTACGTTCTCCGGACCCAGGGCCTCGACGGCCACGGCAGCGGCCAGGGACGAGTCGATGCCGCCGGAGAGACCGAGCACGGCGCGCGAGAACCCGTTCTTTCGGAAGTAGTCACCGAGGCCGAGCACCAACCCTTCGAGCACCTCGCCTTCCTCGGAGAGGGAAGGCTGTAGCCGCGGTTCGACTAGCTCGACAGAAGCCGGTTCGTTGCCGGCAACCTTTACCATCTCGGGCGCTCGTTCGGGGTTCTCCTTGCGGGGCCTGGGGTCGTGGAGGCGCTGCATGAGCGACTGGTCAGGGTACAGGTCGACGAGCAGGAAGTCTTCTCTAAACTGGTCGGCCCTCGCCACGAGAGCTCCCTCGGGGTCGAAGACGACCGAGTGTCCGTCGAAGACGAGCTCGTCCTGGCCGCCAACGAGGTTGCAGAACACGACGTAGCATCCGTAGTCCGAGGCCCGCACGCCGAGCATCCGCTCCCTGAAGGCGCCCTTGCGCCTGTGGTAAGGGGAGGCTGAGATGTTGAGGAGCACGCTCGCCCCGCCGATGGCCTGCTCGCGCGCGGGCCCGCCTGGGTACCAGATGTCCTCGCACACGCTCACCCCGACGAGGGCGCCGCCGAGATCGACGATCGGGGCCCCCGAACCCTCCCTGAAGTAGCGGTTCTCGTCGAAGACGCCGTAGTTCGGCAGGTAGTGCTTATGGTAGCGGTGCAGTATCTCACCGCTCGAGATCACGGCGCAGGCGTTGTAAAGGTCCGCATCGAGGTCGACGAAGCCAACGGCTGCCACGACGCCTTCGGGAACCTGCCCGGCGAATTCATGGAGCGCCCGTACGTTCTCCTCGATAAAGCTCGGGCGCATGAGGAGGTCTTCGGGCGGGTAGCCCGGGATGGTCAGCTCGGGGTAGGCGACGAGGTCCGCGCCGGAATCGACCGCCCGCTCCAGGGCGGCGGCCATCCTCTCGACGTTCCCCCAGATGTCTCCTACGGTGGTGTTGATCTGGGCCAGCGCTACCCTCATACGCTAAATATATCGTGCCTGGCACCATCGTGCCCGCCGATGTAGGGCGTCGGGAGGCGACGCGGGTAGGCGTGTAAGGTATCGAGGATGATCCGAGCGGAAAGGAGTCTCGTCTTGACGCAAGCCGGTCGCGGGCGGAGGAGATCGAGGACCACCCCCAACGAGCGGCCAGGCAAGCCGGTCCGTGGGTGGAGCGGCTGGCGCGGCTGGGCTACATCGCGAAAGGCGTGGTCTACGCGGCCATCGACTTTCTGGCGTTGCGCGAGGCCCTCGGTATTGGTGCAAAGATCGCCGATCCGAGCGGTGTCATGCACAGCATCGGGATGTAGCCGTTCGGGGGGCCACGCTGGCCCTCCTCGCCGTCGGGCTCGCGTGCTACGCCTTCTGAAAGGTGGTCCAGGGGGTAACGGACCCCGACGGCAAGGGTTCCGAAGTTCACGGTATCGTGCGCCGCGTCGCCTACGTGGGGAGCGGCGTCATACACGGCATCCTCGCCTATACCGCGGCCCAGTCCATCTTCGGGGCCGAAGACTCTTCGGAAGACGCCGCGGCGGCGAGCACCATGGCGTTCCAGCCGCCGCTTGGCCCTATTCTGGTCGGGCTCTCGTGGGGGTAACCGTGATCGGGCTCGGCCTCTACCAGCTCTACGCGGCCTACGAGGCCAAGTTCCGGGACGACCTGAGGTTGGACCGGATGGGCGCGGCGGAGGAACGCTGGGTCGTCTACGCGGGCCGCATCGGGACGACGGCCGCGCCATCACCATCGCCGGCGCTTTCCTCCTTTTTGCCGTGTATCAGTCGGACCCGATCGAGACCCGCGGCCTCGGCGCCGCGCTCGAAACCGTCCAGCACCAACCCTTCGGCTCGTACCTGCTCGGCGCCATCGCCTTAGGGCTCCTCGTCTACAGCGCTTTCATGTTCGCGATCGCCCGCTACCGACGCATAGGACAGGCCTGATCGGCCTGTCAGCTCGCTGCGCCCTTCGGGCCACGCTTTCAGCACGCTCGGGCCTTCCTCCTCGCTTTTCAGCTAGAAGATGGGGTCTGGGGGTGTGCCGGAGGTGAGTTGGCGGGCTGCCCTTGCGGCCTGGGCCAGGTAGTCTTCGTTTTGTGGGATGAACCCCGTGAGGTGAATATGGGTTGTCGAGGTTTTGCCTTGCGCGTACTCGCGGGCGGGCGCAGATCCCGTCTCGTAGAGTGTCTCCACATCGTCGAGGTCGAGGCGAAACACGGCTTCGACCTCCTCTTCTTGTAGACGCAGCTTCTCCGGAGGTGTGTCGTCGCGTAGAATGAAGACTTCGTGGAACTCCCTGTCGGGGCCGGCCGGTATCTGCTGCTCCACGCTCCTGGTTCCGAGGGGGACGAGCCTCTCAGGCTTTACCCGCAGGCCGAGCTCCTCTTCGACCTCCCGCAGGCCGTCCAGCGTCTCTTCTCCGGCCGACAGGTGTCCTGCGGCCGTGATATCGAGGTAACCGGGCCAGGTATCTTTGGTGGCCGCGCGGCGCTGGAGGAGCAGGTAAGACCCTTCGGGGTCCGAGCCGCAGATCCAACAGTGAAAACAACGGTGCCACAACCCTAGCCGGTGCGCCTCGCTCTTGGTAACGATCTCCCCCGTCGGCCGTCCGAACTCGTCCAGGATATCGAGCAACTCATCCACGCGGAAGAGATTAGCACGTGAGCCGCACACCATGAGGCCGAGAAAACAATTAAGCTGATGTCTGAAACCTCTACGAAAGGATACACGTTGACCACGGTCGTGATAGCAAGTTATTTCGAAGAAGAGTACATCCGTCGCATAGAGGAAGTCGACGGTCGGTTGCGGGTGCTTTACGGGGAGGATCTCGTCCCGCCACCGCGGTGGCCGGGGGACCACGTGGGGCCGGACGAATGGGAGAGGTCGCCCGAGAGAGAGGAGACGTTGCTCGAGATGCTGGGGGAAGCCGAGGTCCTCTACGACTTCCCCCGCGGTCACGTGCAAGACCTCGTGCGGGTCGCCCCCAACCTCAGGTGGGTGCAGGGAAGCATGGCGGGGGCCGGGGAGGTGGCCGAGAAGGCGGATCTGGGTGAGACGGAAGTGGTGGTGACGACGGCGAGCGGCATCTACTCGGGGCCGCTCGCAGAGTTCGTGCTGATGGCGATGCTGCAACACGCCAAACAACTCGACCGCCTGCGGCAGGACAGTGCCGGGAAGGTCTGGCGTCAGGGGGCCGTGGGCGGCCTGGAGCGCAAGACGCTTTGCATCATCGGGATGGGAAGCATCGGGCAGGCGATAGCCATGCGGGCGCGGCCTTTCGGCATGCGCGTAGTCGGGGTCAAGCGCACGGTGCGCGAGGAAGACGAGGCCTGGGGGTACGCGGACGAGCTCTACCCGACGGCGCGGCTGCACGCCGCGCTCGAAGAGGCCGATTACGTCGCCGTTACGCTTCCAGGCACTCCCGAGACCCGGCACTTGCTCGACGGGGAGGCCTTCGCCGTTGTCAAGCGGGGCGCTTACTTCGTCAACGTGGGGAGGGGCGCCGTGGTCGACGAGGCGGCGCTCGTCGAGGCGCTTGAGAGTGGGCCTCTTTCGGGAGCGGCGCTCGACGTGTTCGAGGTCGAGCCCCTGCCCGAGGACAGCCCGTTGTGGGGACTAGAAAACGTCATCATAAGCGCCCACACAACCGATGTCGTGCCAGACCTCATCAACGATGCCCAGACCGACCTCTTCTGCGAGAATTTGAGCCGCTACCTGGCCGGAGAAAAGCTGATCAACGTGCTGGACAAGCAGTTGTTGTATTAGAGGTGGTATGCGGGTAGAAGGGCCGTTCGCGAACGGCCCCTGCAGGGGTGCCGAGGCTATAGACGCCACCTCGGTAGTTCGTGGGTACGAAGCGCGCTGTGGGCGGCTCGGTTCGCCCGGCCGGGACGAATGGTATATTTTGCCGCAACCGCATGGATCCTAGCGAGACATCGAGTATCGGCGCACCCCTCGCCGGGGCGCGCTTCCGCAATCTTCTCAAGGGGTACCCCTGGAAACCGTAGCACTTCCCGCCCTCAGGATACTTGCCGCCCTATTTCTGGTCGCATTGAACGCTCTCTTCGTGGCTGCCGAGTTCTCGTTGGTCAAGATCCGAGCCACGCAGGTTGACCGGATGGTCGAGGAAGGGCGAACCTCCGCCGGTCTGGTCAAGGAGGCCACGGGGAGGCTCGACGCCTACCTCGCGGTCTGCCAGCTCGGGATCACGATCTCCTCCCTGGGCCTCGGCGCCCTCGGCGAGCCGGCCGTGGCCGCCCTGATCGAGCCCCTGTTCACACCGCTGGGGGTCGAGGGCGCTACCTTGCACTTTATCGCCTTCGTGATCGGGTTCTCGATCATCTCCTTTTTGCACGTGGTCTTCGGGGAGCTGGCTCCAAAAACCATCGCGATCCAGAGCGCCGAGGGAACCTCGCTGTTCGTGGCCCCATTCATGAAGTTCTTCTATTACCTGCTCTTGCCGGCGACGATCGTTTTCAACGGCACCGCTAACGCCTTCACGCGACTTCTGGGCTATCCCCCCGCCTCCGAGACCAACGATACCCATTCGGAGGATGAGATCCGGACGCTCGTCACCCAGTCGGCCCGCCAGGGGATGCTGGAGAGCGACGAGGAGGGCATGATCAGCGCGGTCTTCCAGCTAAACGACAAGACGGCGCGGGAGATCATGGTCCCCCGCCCCGACGTCGTGGCGTTCCCCGAAGAGACGCACCTGAGAGAGCTGATCTCGATCGCGGCGGCAGGCAGGTACAGCCGCTACCCCGTCCACGAGGACGACTCGCCTGACCGCATAATCGGCGCCGTGCACGTGAAGGACGTTTTGCGCGCCGTCGCGTCGGCGACCACTGACACCGAAAAGACGGCCCGCGCCCTGATGCGCGACGTGCTCACGGTCCCCGAGAACCGCCACATAGACGACATCCTGGAAGACCTCAGAAGGCAGGACCTCCAGATGGCCGTGGTTATCGACGAGTGGGGCTCCTTTGAGGGCGTGTTCACCCTCGAAGACATAATCGAGGAGATCGTCGGCGAGATCCGCGACGAGTTCGACGAGGAAGAACCCGCCGTCAAAGAGATGGGCGACGGCTCCTACCTCACGGACGGACGCATCTCGATAAACGAGGTGAACGAAACCCTCGGCACTGGGTTCGAGAGCCAGGACTTCGAGACCGTAGGCGGCCTCGTGCTTGGCCATCTCGGCCGGGTGCCCGAGAAGGGAGACGAAGTCCGTATCGACGGTCACCTACTCCGCGTAGACGAAACAGACGGACCCCGGATCGCCCAGATCATCATCCGCGGGGCCGACAAGGAGAGTCCAGAGGACAATCCCGACGAGGAGTGAGAGAGTAACGTCGTGACGGTCGAGGTGATCGGAATAGACCACGCCTACGTGACGGTAAGGGATCAGGAAACGTCCGAGGGGTTCTACGACCTTGTAATGGGCGTCCTGGGTTTTCGCAAGAGGCGCGGAATTATAGGCGGAGATCCCCACGTACACTACTACAACAGGCATTACGGCTACTCGCTGAGGCCGGCGAGGGAGGGTACCCACGACCATGACCCCTACGCGCCGGGTCTGCATCACTTCTGCTTCAGGGTTGCTGACGAAACCGTCGTGGACCGCGCCGCCAGGGAACTGGAGGAGGCGGGTGTAGACGCGACGGAGCCCCTCTACTACCCGGAGTACGCACCCGACTACTACGCGACGTTCTTCACCGATCCGGACGGAATCAGGCTGGAGGTAACGACTTCCGGGAGGTAAGACGCAAGCTCATGTACGACTGGGAGGATAGAGCTACACTCTGAGAAAGTCGGCAATCACCGTATAGGGTCTCGTCCTACAGTAGCTTGCAATGAGGATGAACCTCGTTGCAAGATCTAAGCACTTCAGCCTGTCAGTTACTTCTTGGCCCACGCGACGCTTCTCGAAGAAGACCAATTCCCTCGAAAACGTGGCGAGGATCATAGGTGAGGGTCCTTCTCACTTGGCTGACATGCTGAAGTCCTGACCGCTAAATTGCTATGCGAAAGAGACGTAGATCATGACGGCCACGGCCGTCAGGACCACGCTGAGGACGAGCATTTCTCTCAAGGGTTCACCTCCTATGGCTGGACCGCGTCGCGTTCCTGCAAGGCGTATAGCCTCGCGTAGAGGCCACCGGAGGATACCAGATCTTCGTGGGTGCCGGCCTCAGCGACGCGGCCTTCCTCGAGCACGAGGATGGTATCCACGCTCCTGACCAGCCTGAGCTCGTGGGCGATAACGAAGGTCGTGCGCCCTTCTGTGAGGGCCCTCCAGCTCTCCTCGACTGCGGCCGCAGCCTCGGCATCTAGGCCGGACTGGGGCTCGTCCAGGATCAGGATGGGCGTGTCCCTGAGCATGGCCCGCGCGATGGAGATGCGCTGCCGCTGCCCCCCGCTCAAGCTCTCGCCGCGCTCGGAGAGCACGGTGTCGTAGCCTTCGGGCAACTCCCGGATAAAGCCGTCGGCACCGGCTAGCTCGGCCACGGCCTCGACCTCCTCCCGGCTCGCCGCGGGACGACCATACGCTATGTTCTCGGCGACGCTCGCCCTGAAGAGCAAGGGGTCCTGGGGCACGAAGGTTATGGAGTCGCGCAACGACTTGAGGGTAAAGTCTTTGACGTTCTCCCCGTCGATAAGTACCCTCCCCTCCTGCGGGTCGTAGAGGCGCCCGACGAGGCTGGTGACGGTTGTCTTGCCCGCGCCGCTAACCCCGACGAGCGCGACCCTGCTCCCCGCCTCGACCTCGAAGTCCACGCCGCGCAACACCTCTCCCGCCTCGTCCTCGTAGGCGAACCGCACGTCTTCGAAAGCGATCCTGCCGTCGAACTCGGGCGCGGGACGGGCACCGGGGAGATCCTTGACGGTGGGTTCCGCGTTCAAGAGGTCTATGATGCGCTCGCCCGACACCAGAGAGGTGCCGATCTGGTTGACCTGCCGGCTCAGGGCCCACAACGGCGAGAGGAACAGCGCGAGGTATGCCACGAAGACTGTAAGATCGCCCAAAGAGAGGGCGCCGGAGAGAACCTGCCTCGCACCGAAGTACACGACCACGGCCGTCCCGAGGCCACCGACGATCCCGAGTACGGTGCTGAACTTCGCCTCTATCATCGCGCTGTCGACGCTGGCTTTGAGGGACTCCCTGCTTTCGACGCGGAACCGCTCCATCTCATCGTCCTCGCGGGCGAAGAGCTTGACGGCCCTTATGCCGATTATGGCCTCCTGCATGACGCTGGCGATAGCGCCCTCCCTCGTCCTGACGATCCGCATCCGCTGCACGAGCGCCCGCCTGTAGCGACTGACGGCGAGGAAGAGGAAAGGTATCGTAACGAGAGCCAAAAGGGTCAACTGCCAGTCGAGCCAGAGCATAACGACCATCATCCCGATCAGGATGGTGATCGAGGAGAACACCTCGACGACGGAGTCGACGAGCATGGTGCGTACCTCTTTTACGTCGCTGGTGACACGGGTTATGGTGTCCCCCGTGCGCTTGCTGCCGTGGTAGTCGAGCCCTAGTGCGTGAACCTTCGCGTACAGGGCCTCGCGCATGTCGAAGACGGTCTCCTGCCCGAGCTTCTGGAGCAGATAGCGCCGGAAAGAGGCAACGCTCCTCGTTATCGTGAAGATCACAACGATAAGGAAGGCGATCACCGCCAGAAGCAGCGCCTCGTCGGCCAGCAGGTCCGGCACAACCTCGGGCAGCTCTTTTCTGTCGGTCAGTACGTAGTCGATGATCAGCGCGAGCGGCCACGGCTGCGCGAGGCTCACCACCGTCTCCAGTAGCAATACGCCGAGCGCCACCAGAAGCCCGACGCGGCGGGGCGTCAAGAACGGCGTAAAGTTGGATAATGTCTCTCTTGTGCGCCGCAGTCCGGCGCGGACTTCCTTCAATCTTTTCACCCGTATATGTTACCGCACCACCCGCGGGTAGAATGTGCACGCATACTCACAACCAGACTACGGAGGCGAACGTGACGAGAAGGATCCTCGGGGCCGTAGAAGACCTACTGTTCAAGAGCAAGATCTCCGAGACGGCGTCCCAATTCAGCATCGAGGCGGCGTTTCCTCGCAATCCCAGAAAGGTGCTAGAAGCCCTTCGAGAATCCCCGCCAGACCTGCT
>DATDKB010000337.1:0-2127 GCA_036520255.1 Rubrobacter sp.
CTCAGTCACCCCAGTAGCGTTGCTCGCGCCAAGGGTCGCCGTGGTTGTGGTAGCCGAGCGACTCCCAGAAACCCGGCTCGTCCTCGGCTGTAAACTTCAAGCCGCGCACCCATTTGGCGCTCTTCCAGAGGTAGAGGTGGGGGATGAGCAGGCGCGCCGGGCCGCCGTGCTCTGGTGAGAGCGGCTCGCCCTCGTAGGTGTGGGCGATCCAGGCCTGTCCCCCCGTTGCCTCCTCCAGTGGAAGGTTCGTCGTGTAGCCCCCGTCGGAAAAGGCGAGCACGTAACCGGCGGCCGTGTCTATACCTTCCAGCAGGGTATCGACGGAGACGCCCTCCCAGGTGGTGCCCAGCTTCGACCACTTGGTGACGCAGTGGATGTCGCGTGTGATCTCCTCGGATGGAAGAGCCCGGAACTCTTCCCACGACCACGTCTTCGGCTTGTCGACCTCGCCCTCGATCGAAAAGCTCCACTCCGAGAGCGGAGTGCGTGGCGTCGGACCAGCGGAGAGAACGGGGAAACCGTCTACCAGGTACTGTCCCGGCGGCACACGCCCGGAGGCTCCTTCCGGCTCGCGCCGCCGGCCGCGGAAGCCGCGGGAGATGAACCCTCTGCTCATGCCGATACCCCCTGTCGTATCGCCCCGTCGGGAAGACTTCATTCTGGCACGACGCCAAAGACGGGGTCAAACTACAATAGTCCGATGACCCTCTGGACCAGACAGGACAGGCTCTTGCCGGACGGCGTTCCCCGCTATGTCTGACTCTACAACGACGGCGGCGTGACCGCCGAGCGCCACACGGCGGTGTTTACGGGGTTTCTCTCGCTCAAAAAGCCGGGCGAGTACACCTACCTGCGCATGGGCGATGACCCTCTCACTTCGGGACACCACGCGATCGGTTGCGGCAGTCCGCCTTACGGCGAGTTGGGGCGTGGGATCTCGTTCTCAGATCTACCTGAAGGCTGTAAAGGCCTTTTACTCGATACCTACCGGAAGATGTGGGACCTGTAGCGTTACAGACCAGGTAGCGGGGGGTAAGTACGAGAGTATTGACCGACCCAGGAGGAGGCTATCGTGGACATCAACCCCGGCGAGGCGACACAGTATCTGGAGGGCGTCGATTATCCGGCGAGCAAGGAAGATCTTGCCTCCGCCGCCAAAGACAATGGGGCGCCGGAGGACCTCGTAGAGAGGTTGGGTACCCTCGGCCGTCCCACCTTCTCTGGACCCGATGAGGTTGTGGCGGAGTTAGAAGCTTCACCCACCTCGGGTTGATCCCGTGTCGGAGAGGCAACTCTTAACCCTCCCGAGGCGGAACGACGACCCCGACTTCGGGCGTGGCTCGGTCTTTTTCGTCGGAACGGCTACCGTGGTGATTCGGTACGCAGGCTTTACCATCCTCACCGACCCCAACTTTCTGCACGCCGGCGACCACGTCCATCTGGGCTATGGTCTGACCTCGGTGCGCAGGACCAACCCGGCCGTGGAAATAGAAGACCTTCCCCCGCTCGACTTCGTCTTGCTCTCGCACCTGCACGGCGACCACTTCGACCGTGTCGCCGAGCGCAAGCTCAACAGGGCAACCCCGATAATCTCTACCCGCCACGCCACGAGGTACCTCGAAAAAGTCGGTTTCACCCGTACCCACACGCTAAGGACCTGGGAGCCTATAGACATCAAGAAGGGCAGGGCCAACCTGCGCCTCACGGCGATGCCAGGTACCCACGGCCCGGGACCGTTCGGTGCCGTCTTGCCGCCCGTCATGGGCAGCATGCTGGATTTCGGGGACGAAGCGGGGGAGAACCATCTCCGCGTGTACATCAGCGGCGACACCCTGATCCACGACCGCCTCAGGGAGATTCCGCGTCGGTTCCCCGAGGTGGACTTCGCGCTGCTGCACCTCGGTGGGACGAGGGTGCTCGGCATCATGGTAACCATGGACGCGGAGCAGGGCGTCGAGGCCATGAGAATAGTTGACCCCCGCACCACCATCCCCATCCACTATAACGACTACGAGGTTTTCGAGTCACCGCTGGAGGATTTCAAGCGGGCCGTGAACGAGGCCGGCTTCGAAGATAGGGTCCACTACCTGGCCCACGGCGACACCCACGAGTTCGGGGTTCCCGGCG
>DATDKB010000338.1:0-6513 GCA_036520255.1 Rubrobacter sp.
TACTCGATGAAGAGCACGGCAAAGAGAAGGGTTGCGGGTAGGATCAGGAACCGCGCGGCGTACTTGTCCTCCGAGATACGGGCCGCCAGCTCCACCCCGACGTTCTGCACGGAAGGCTGTATAAAGACGACGTGGAACAGGGCGTAGACGGTGGCGGTAAGGACCGCGGCACGATCGTTCTTTAGCAGGGCGCGGGCCAGGGCGTAGACCATCAACAGGGCGACGGCGACCAGCGTCGGCGTCAGGTACCTGAGCACCAGTTCGATCGCATCAATTCCGGAGACCCGGGAGAGGGCCGCATGCTGCAGCAACCATCCGTTGACCTTCGCGCGGGAGAACTCCGCGACCTTCTCGCCGAAGTAGGGATCCCGCAACGCGAGCCTGTTTGACTCGGAGAAATCCTTCACCCAAGATAAGTAGACCCACGCATCGTCGTAACTGTTCGGCACCCTCCTGACGCCAACAAAAGCCAGAACCCCACACAACAACCCGAACGGTACCCATAGCCATCCGGCAGAAGGACCGTAAGACGTATTCACTTCAGGTGCGAAACCCTTCCCTGAGGGACGCAGCATTCTCCGTGCCGCCTCGGCGAGAAAGCCGCACAGCACGATCCCCGATGCCAGAAGAAAAGCATCGATGCTGAGGTGAAGGATCAGGGCCGGCACGCCCAGTAGTCCGAACACTCCGGTGCTAATCGCGAACCCCACGGGCAAGTGGACGAACCTAGACAGGTCATCCGCGAGAACCCAGTACGAAACGAGCAACCCTGGCGCAGCGAAGAGAACGAGCGTGGCCGCGAAGGCGACGGGGGGAAACGCTTCGGACAGGCTCCTCAATGGCAGGAGGAGGATCGCGGCCACCGCGCAGGAGAGCAATACGATTGTGTCCGGGGATCTTCCAGTCAGGCCGCCGACAAGTCCCGTCGGGGACTTTGTCTTCAAAGGATCATCGCGCAAGCATCAGAAGCTTCCATTAGCGAAAGCTAGCACACTCTTCCGGTGCGGGCCGGAACACGGCGATACCTGGCCGTTTTTCCGGGTGGCGCGTCCGGGGGGGTGCGGTACAAATAGCGCATGAAGATCTTCGAGAACTTATCGGCGAGTTCGCGGCTCCAGAACGCGGAGCTCGACGCCTACTCGCGGGCGGTGCGGGACGTAACGGAGAAATTGGAGCCGGCCGTGATCTCGGTCGGACTCCCTGACGGGCGCGGCGGAGGAAGCGGCGTGATACTCGGCGTGGAAGGAGGCTCCGCCACCGCCATCACGAACAGCCACGTGGTCCACGGCCTGCGCAGCCGCAGGGCCGGAAACCCCAACGGAGGCATACAGGTCACGCTCTCGGACGGGTCGTCGGCGCCAGCCAAGGTACTCGGCGACGACCCGCCGAGCGATCTCGCCGTCGTCCGCTTCGACCCCGAGGAAGAGCCGACGGTGGCCGCGCTTGGCGACGCGGGGGACCTCGTGGTCGGCCAGCTCGTCGTCGCGATCGGGAACCCTCTTGGGTTCCAACGGAGCGTCACGGCGGGCGTGGTCAGCGCCCTCGGCCGTTCCATCAGGGGCGAGAGCGGCAGGCTTATAGAGAACGTGATCCAGACCGACGCCGCGATTAATCCCGGCAATTCGGGCGGCCCCCTGGCCGACGCTTCGGCCCGCGTCGTCGGCATCAACACGGCCATCATCGGCGGCGCTCAAGGCATAGGCTTCGCCGTCCCCGTCTCGGGAACTTTCAGGCGGGTAATCTTCACCCTGGTGACGGAAGGACGAGTACGCCGCGCCTACCTCGGCGTGGTGGTGGAGAGCCACCAGGCGCACGGCGAGTTCGAGGGCGGAGCAGGCGTAAGGAACATCGCCCCGAACAGCCCGGCCGAGCGAGCAGGCGTAAAACCGGGCGACGTCATCATCGGACTGAAAGGGGAGCCCGTCCACTCCAACGACGATCTCCTGAACCTGCTCGATGCATCGTCCATCGGCCAGAACGCCCCGCTGCGCGTATTGCGGGGCAACAAAGAGCTCTCGCTCACCGTGCGCCCCCGAGAACAGCCAGCAGAATAGCCAGTTAGCATTTCGACTAGTCAGCCGTAGGGAAGAACTTGGGCGTCGGACGCGGAGATGACAACCGGACGCCGATAGACCAAACTTACGTTGCTGACAGAGCGGCGTGGCCAGGTGAGGGTCCCGCTGCTGGAAAGCTGACAAGCTGAAGTGCTGAAATGCTGACGGCCAGAATGGGAGCGACGATGCCTGACGTGACTTTCCTGATAAGCGACCTCACTGGTGCAGAGCAAGCTGAAAATCTAGAGTGGGCTTTGACGCGCCTGGAGTTCGTGGACCTGGTGAACGTCGACTCGGAGAAGGGGCTCGTCGCGGTCTCTTACGAGGGCGGAGAGGCGGAACTCGGGCGGATAGGGGACGCTATCGAGGAAGCTGGGCACGCGGCCGAGCCATCGCCGGGCGCCGACCCGGACGTGGATTGACCCATGCCCGAACCCTCCATCTCAGTGGCCGAAGCGGCCCGCTTTCTGGGCGTCGCGGAGGAGGAAGCGCAGGCCCTGTCCGACGCCGATGGCCACGTTCCCCTGGAGACCGTCAGGAGCAGGGCCGGGGCGGCTGCCATCGCGGGCGAGCTAGCCCGCTCACGCGAGGAGGCCGGAAGGCTGGCCGGACAACTCAAGGAGATCCGTGCCTCAAACGTGCGGCTCCAGAGAGAGCTGAAAGACTCGATCGAGGAACGCAGGCGCCTGACCGAAGAAGTGCTCGAGCTCCGGGCCGCCGCCGAGGAGAGGCTGATGCTGATGGAGCGAATCGAACACATAGCCCGGGTGGAGCAGGACCTTGAGGTAAACTCTTCCGAGTTAGATCGCCTCAAGAACAGGAGGTTTCTCGCCAGGCTGTTGAACCGCTGACTCAAGCACGCTCCGGCCTGCGCCCTACGCTTTCAGCATTTCACTTGTCAGCTTTAGCTCGTGGCCGAACGGGCGGTTCGGGTGGCGCCGATACGGCTGCGGATCTTCCCTACCGAAACCTGCGGCCCGATAATGCGTTTAGCCCGCTTCGGTCGGGCTTGATCGTCGCGTCCAGAGCCATGCCACGGCTACAAAGATGCCGGCTGCTGCGATGCCTATGACCCACTCGAAGCTCTCGTAGTGTTCCAGGTAGGGGTGAAGCACCTTGTCCGCGAAGAGCATCTCTACGGCCAGGTAGACGAGCAGACCGGCGCCCACGTAGACGAGGATGGGAAATCGGTTCAAGAGGGATGTTAGGAGCGCGGCGCCAAAGATCACCAGCGGTACCGTCGTCGCCAGCCCGATAACGAGCAGCGTGAAGTCGACCTCGCCCCCGATCCTGGCGGCCTGAACAAGCGCGATCACGTTGTCCAGCGACATCACCGCGTCGGCCACGATTATGATCCTGACGGCCTGCCAAATGTTCGAACCGGCCTTGACTTTCTCCCCATCGTCCCCATCGTCCTCGTGGACGAGACCCCAGGCGATCCAGACCAGAAGCAACCCTCCCGCGACCTGCAACAGAGGCACCTCAAGCAGCAACGTGATGATGCCGGCGAAGACGAGCCTGAGCACGACGGCCCCGGCCGCGCCGAGCACGATGGCCTTCTTCCGATTGGCGCCCTCCAGGGTGCGTGCCGCCATCGCGATAACCACGGCATTATCGCCAGAGAGGATCAAGTTCACGATCAGTACCTCGACGAGCCGGCCAAACCACTCTCCCGTCATGAACTCCATCTGACCTGCTACCCTCCCCTACCGTGTGACAGGCCACTGATCTTATCAGGAAAGTAGAAAAAGTTATCGAAGGCTGGGTTTACGTCAACCGCCGACGAGGTAAACCACCGCTGTCACGAGGAACACGATGTAAAGCGACCCTGCGCCCAGCATGTAGAAGGCTCTTAGCGGGGCCTTGCGGAGCAGGAACCCGAGGAAGACTATGCCTGAGGCGATGGCGAGGACGGCGGCGAGGGCGCTAAGAAAGTCCAGTTGCCAGGGTGTGAAGAGCACGCCGATCGAGACCGGGATAGTGCTCTGGAAGACCATAGCTCCCGTGATGTTGCCTACGGCCAGGGTGTCTTTGTTGTTTCGAAGCCAGATCACGGAGTTGAACTTCTCGGGGAGTTCGGTGGCCAGGGGCGCCAGGACCAGCGCGATGATGCCGGCGGGTATGCCGATAGCCACGGAGAGGTGCTCCACGGCTTCCACGAAGAGGTGGGCCCCGAAGCCCATCGCCACGATCGTCCCTACCAACTGCGCGGCGACGGCCCAGGTTGGCCCCTGAGAACGACCGGGCCACAGTATGAGGTTTCCGGGGACGTCCCCCTCGGCTTCGCCGCCCCTTCTTATAGTTTGCACAACGTAGAGGACGTAGGCGACGAGCAGCACCAGGGCCAGCAGGATCTTGACCACCAGGGGAAGGGGCAGGACGCCAGCCACCGCCGCCAGGGTAAAGCAGGGCAGGAAAAAGACGAGATCAGGGATGGCAGTCTGCCTGTCGGCTGTGATCTCGCTACCCGTCTGCCGACGGCCCTTGTAGCCTAAGGCCGCTACCCCGACGATGAACAGGGCAAGGGTTGCGAGAAGGAAGGGGGCGCCCAGGATCGCGCCTATCCCGATTGCGCCCGCGGCAGCGCTGCCAGAGCCGACCAGCAACGCTCCGATAATGGCGACGAGTGGGATCATGGTCTCAGGCAACGCGGTGCCGACGGCCGCGAGTACGCTCCCCACGGCACCGGCCCCGAGGTGCAGCCGGTCGCCCATGATCTCGACGGCGTTCGTAAAAAGGGCCGCGGCGCCGAGTATCACCACCAGAGATATCATCAACTCGATTATCGTCACGAGCTCTCCTTACGCCGGCTGCGGTAGGAACGTGCTAGATTCTTACCCGCTGAAAGCTTTTACTATACTCAGAAGCGGAGGGCATGGACGAACTCGAAAAGACCCTGAGGGAAGTCGCAAGCGGTACCCTCTCTGCGGAGAGAGCCGCCGGACGCCTGAAAAGGGGCGAGGTCCGCTACCTGGGTGAGTTCGCGGCTTTGGACCTCGGCCGCTCCGCCAGGAAGGGCGTACCCGAAATCGTCTACGCCCGCGGCAAGAGCCCCGCCCAGGTGGCCAGCATCTGCGCGACCCTGCTGGAGTCGTGCGAGCGCGTGCTAGTAAGCGCCCCCACCCCGGAGCACGAAACCGAGATCCGCACGACCCTCCCTGAAACCCCGCTCCGACAGGCCGGACGCTCCCTGGTCGTCGGTGGTGGCGAAGCGCCGCCAAGAGGGGGCCGTGTCGGCGCTTTGAGCGCTGGCACCTCGGATCTACCCGTACTCGAAGAGGCGCTAGCGGTGGCCCGCGAGATGGGCGCATCCGTGGTGAGTTTCCACGACGTCGGCGTGGCGGGCGTCCACCGTCTCGTCGCCCCGCTGGAAGAGCTTCGAAACTTCGACCCCGACGCCCTGATCGTCGCCGCCGGGATGGAGGGCGCCCTGCCGAGCGTGGTCTCGGGCCTTGTTCCGGTGCCGGTCATAGGCCTCCCAACCTCCACCGGGTACGGCCTCGGCGGCGACGGTACTGCCGCCATCCTCGGGATGCTCCAGACCTGCTCCCCCGGCCTCTCGGTCGTCAACGTGGACAACGGCGTCGGCGCGGGGGCCACCGCGGCCCTGATCGCCAACCGCGCCGCCCTCGGCCGCACAACGCACGAGAACGGCCGAAAATCAGACCCCGCCTGAGACCGTGCTACGCACATTCATTGCCATCTTCCCGCCACCAGAAGTACGGGAAGCGTTGTTTCAAGCGGCCCGAGGCCTGCCAAAGAGCAAAGATTTTCGCCTTGTCAACCAGGAGAAGATCCACCTGACCTTGAAGTTCCTGGGCGACGTCGCTGAGGACGATCTCGACGGTGTGAAACTAGCACTCCAGCCGATACGCGATGGCCACGACCCATTCGAGGTCTCTACCTCAAACTTCGGAGCTTTCCCCTCCGAGAAAAAGCCCCGCATTCTCTGGGCCGGCATCGAAGTAGGCAAGGAACGCCTGTGCACCGTGGTCGAGGACGTAGAAAACCTCCTCGAACCCGCCAGCTTCGAGCGAGAAAACCGTCCCTACACACCCCACCTCACCCTGGGCCGCACGTGGGCCCACAGGACAACCCTAGGCACGTCAGAAATCTGCCCGCCCGCACTCCGCTTCACGGTATCCGGCGTGGATCTAGTAGAGAGCACGCCCAGCAAGAATGGGATTAACTACTCAATACTAGCGACCTACCCTTTCAAAAGTCCCTAAACGCCCCACAGGGGCGCCAACCCACCTCGAACCTGCATTCATACCGAGTCCGGGTGAACATGAAAGGCGGCGTGCTAAAACGCCGAAATAAGAGGCCCTATCGACATAATGATAAAAAGCAGGATCAGGATCATGACGACAAGGGCTATGAAGGTGCTACTGCTCATGCGACCACGCTATTTGAGTTCGTATCCATCTGGCGGTCAATTCTAGCCGCTTGCCGACGTTGT
>DATDKB010000339.1:0-8817 GCA_036520255.1 Rubrobacter sp.
GCGGTCGACGAGTGGGACGGCCTCGACGTGATGGTCAACAACGCCGGGGTAGGCGTGGCCGGCACCAGCACGGATACCTCGGAGAAAGACTACGAGATGGTGATGGACGTGTGCCTCAAGGGCACGTTCTTCGGGATGAGGCACGCCATCCCGGCCATCAGGGATTCTGGGGGCGGGTCGGTCATCAACATGTCGTCGGTGGCCGCGCTGGTCGGGATTCCCGATAGGGCCGTCTACAGCGCGGCCAAGGGCGCCATCCTCGCCATCACCCGCGCCGCTGCGATAGACCACGTCGAAGACGGCGTGAGGGTCAACTGCATCGCGCCTGGCACGGTCGATACGCCCTGGATCGGACGCATCACCGCGGGCTACGACGACCCCGACGAGGCGCGGGCCAACATGCAGGCCCGTCAGCCGCACGGCAGGTTCGTAACGCCGGAGGAGATCGCCGCGATGGCCGCCTACCTCGCTTCTGACGAGTCGGCATCGACGATAGGGGCTTGCATGGTAGTGGACGGGGGCGTGACGGCCCGTTGAGCGAGGACCACCGCCGCACCGTCGAGTCGGGATACGACCGCATTGCCGAACGGTACCTCGCCACCAAGAACCCCGAAGACCCACTCGCGCTCGAGGCCCTAGAAGATCTGGCCTCCCTCCTGCCACCAGAGGCTGCCGTGCTCGACCTCGGCTGCGGCGCCGGCATCCCTGTGACCCACTGGCTCTCGGACAAAGGCTTCACCCTCACGGGCGTTGACATCTCTGCCGGGCAACTGGATCTTGCCCGGCAGAACTTCCCCAAAGGCACCTTCATCAAGGCCGACATGGCTGAAGTTACCTTCGAGCCGGGGAGATTCGATGCCGTAATTGCCTTCCACTCCATCATCCACGTGCCGCGCACCGAACATCCCGCGTTGCTAGAGCGCGTCCACCGATGGCTCGAGCCCGGAGGCATGTTCCTGGCTACCATGACCGTCGCGGACTACGAGGGCAGAGACGAAGACTGGGAAGGTTGGGGGGCACCGATGGTGTGGAGCCACTACGACAGCGAAACCAACGTGGCAATGCTGCGCGAGGCGGGCTTCGAGATCCACTACGCCGAGCCGCGCACGGGCGACGAGAGCGAGACCTGGCTCTGGATACTGGCCCGCAAGGGTACGTCTGCATGAAAATACGCGTCGCCGTCGCCGAAGATCTTCCTGCAATCGTGGAGATCTACAATTCCACCATCCCGAGCAGGGTAGTGTCTGCCGACACGGAGCCGATCTCTGTCGAGGATCGCTCGGTGTGGTTTGATGAGCACGAGCCCTCGCGGCGTCCGATCTGGGTGATGGAAAACGCAGGACAGGTCGTCGGCTGGTTGAGCCTGAGCGACTTCTACGACGGGCGGCCCGCCTACCACGCAACCGCCGAGATCGGGGTATACGTCAGGGAAGACCACCGCGGCAAGGGGATAGGCCGTCGCCTGGTGGAAGAGGCTATACGTCGTGCCCCCGAACTCGGCCTGAAGACCTTTACCGCCGGTGCCTTCGGCCACAACGAGGCCAGCGTCAGGCTCTTCGGGGGGATGGATTTTAAGGAGTGGGCCCGTTTCCCCAACGTCGCCGAACTCGATGGCGTCGAGAGGGACCTTATCGTCCTGGGCTTGAGGTTGGACGGACAGGAGGGGTAGTGATGTCCATTACCATCACGGAAGTAGTGGCCCGCGACATCCGCTTTCCGACCTCTGAGAACCTCGACGGCTCGGACGCCATGAACCAGGCGCCCGACTACTCAGCAGCGTACGCAATCCTGAAGACCGACACGGACCTCGAAGGCCACGGCCTCACCTTCACGATAGGGCGTGGCAACGAGCTGTGCGTCGCGGCCATCGAAGCGCTCGCTCCGCTCGTCGTCGGCAGGACCCTCGAATCGTTTGCGGAGGACATGGGGACTTTCTGGCGCCACCTCACGGGGGACAGTCAGCTCAGGTGGGTCGGACCGGAGAAGGGCGTGATCCACCTCGCCACCGCGGCGGTCGTCAACGCCGTCTGGGACCTCTACGCGAAGAGCGAGGGTAAACCCCTCTGGAAGCTCCTCTCGGACATGAGCCCGGAAGAACTGGTCTCCTGCGTGGACTTCCGCTACATCACGGATGCGATCACGCCCGAAGAGGCACTCGATATCCTGCGCGAAAACGAGGCGACGAAAAGCGACAGGGAAGCCGAGATGCTAAAAGGTGGCTTTCCGGCGTACACGACGAGCGCGGGCTGGCTCGGCTACCCCGACGAGAAGGTCAGGCGTCTCTCGCGGGAGGCCGTCGAGGCGGGGTGGGAACACGTCAAGATCAAGGTCGGCATGGATATCGAGGACGACGCGAGACGGGCCGCGATCGTCCGGGAGGAGATCGGACCCGACCGCCGCCTGATGCTGGACGCGAACCAAGTCTGGGACGTGGACGAGGCGATAGAGAACATGAAACGTCTCGCGGAGTTCGACCCGTACTGGATCGAGGAGCCAACGAGCCCCGACGACGTGCTGGGCCACGCCGCAATCGCGAAGGCGGTGGCGCCCGTGGGCGTCGCCACGGGAGAGCACTGCCAGAACCGCGTCCTCTTCAAACAGTTCTTCCAGGCCGGCGCGATCTCGTTCTGCCAGATAGACGCCTGCCGCCTCGGCGGCGTCAACGAGGTCATCGCCGTCCTGCTGATGGCGAAAAAGTTCGGCGTGCCCGTCTGCCCGCACGCCGGCGGCGTCGGACTGTGCGAGTACGTCCAGCACCTCTCCATCTTCGACTTTATAGCCGTCGGCGCATCGCTAGAAGACCGCATCCTGGAGTACGTCGACCACCTCCACGAGCACTTCGTCGACCCGGTAAGAATGGAGGGCGGTAATTACATGCCGCCTTCAGCCCCCGGCTACAGCATCGAGATGAAGTCAGGATCGCTTGAGGAGTACGCGTTCCCGAACGGTATAGCGTGGGCACAAGAGAGAAGGAGCAACATATGAGCGACAGGGTGGCGGCGGTCCTTGGGGTCGGGCCCGGGCTTGGCGCGGCGGTAGCCAGGCGTTTCGCGGGCGAAGGCTTCGGCGTTGCCCTCATGGCGCGCACCGAGGAGAGCGTTGCGGGCGTGAGGGAGGAGATCGAAGAGGGCGGTGGCACGGCGCTGTCCGTCTCGACAGACGCCACAAACCCCGACTCGGTCGCAGAGGCTTTCGAAAGGGTACGCGGCGAGATCGGAGATCCGGAAGTCTTCGTCTACAACGCAGGCGCGTTCCAGATAGGCGGAATCCTGGATCTCTCGCCGGAGCAGTTCGACGTGTGTTTCAAAGCGAACTGCGCGGGGGCCTTCTACGCAGTCCAGCAAGTCCTACCGGCTATGATCGGGGCGGGACGGGGAACGGTTCTGCTTACCGGCGCCTCGGCGGCGCTGCGCGGCAAGGCGAACTTTTCGGCGCTCGCGGTTGGTAAGTTTGGCCTACGCGCGCTCGCGCAGTCCATAGCGAGGGAGTTCGGACCGCAGGGGGTGCACGTCTCGCACGTCATCGTGGACGGCCAGATCAGCACACCAAGGATGCGCCAGATGTCGCCCGACCGTGAGGATCACACCCTGCTCTCTCCCGACGCCATCGCCGAAACCTACTGGCAACTCCACTCGCAGGACAGAACCGCATGGACACTGGAACTGGACTTGCGGCCTGCGGTGGAAAGTTTCTGAGCACCAGGGGGTCGGATTCATCCCAGATTCATCGCTATGCTTCTAAACATCGGATCGGTAGCAGCCCACCATGGTTTGCCGGAGACTGGAGGAAGTTCGTGAAGCGCCTCGTTTTGTTGTTCACGGTGAGCATGGTTGTGGCGGCGGTGCTGGTGTTTGCGGGGCCGGCCTCTGCACAGGGAGGCTGCAAAGCTTTCGGCCAGAACATCGCTCGTCTGGCCACGACCCTCGGTTCAGTGTTCGGGCAGACGGCCTCGGGGAGCGCCCCTCTGAACGACACGGTAGAACAGGAACAGCAAGCGCTCTGCGCGCCGTGATCTAAGGCTACGCACAGAAACGCGCTCCCGGCGTTTCAGGTTTACCGCTTGCCGGCCACGCGTCCGGCCACCGACGAGAAAGCGCTGCGCTCGGTCGTGTCGTCGAGGGGTTCGAGTTCAAAGTTTTCGTCCGTTCGGCGTACGGCGTTCAGGATGAGCTGGTCGGTTAGCCAGGGGTTCTTGGGGAGCAGGGAGCCGTGCAGGTAGGTGCCGTACGCGTTCAGCCTCCTCGCTCCCTCGGTACCGTCTTTGCCGTTGTTGCCGTAACCCACGACGACTTCGCCCAGCGGCTCCAGGTCGTCGCCAAGGTAGGTACGTCCGCCGTGGTTCTCGAAGCCGACGATCTCGCGCGTCTCGCCCGTCTCGGGAGCCCGGACGCGGGCGAGCACGTTTCCGATCAGGCGCTCTTCATCGAGCTTCCTCGGCTGCGTGTGCAGGTCGAAGATGCCAACGCCGGGAAGCGTCTCGCCTTCGGGCGTCTCGTAGGAGTGGCCCATGAGCTGGTAGCCGCCGCACACCCCAAGGACCACGCCGCCGTCCTCGACGATGGACCACAGATCAGCGCCCTTCGAACCAGCGAGGTCTTCCGCGAGCAGCGCCTGCTCCCTGTCCTGACCACCGCCGAAGAGGAAGAGATCGCACCCGGTCGGCCGTATCCTCTCACCTAGGCCAACGTCGACGACATCCACGGGGATACCCCGCCACTCGCAGCGCTTGTTGATGGAGATAACGTTTCCCCGGTCGCCATAGAGGTTCATCATGTCGGCGTAGAGGTGATGAATGGTTAGCACGTGGGACTCCCTTTAATCGGCACTGTCAGCCATGAGCGGTCAGCTATCAACTTATCCCTTGGAGAGCTTCGCACCGAAGTCTCCGATACGGGAGTTGCCAACGCAAGCCTATTCACCGGGCTCAAGCATCTCTCCCACGGTACGCCAACCGTCGTTCTTGGCGGACCGCTGAAAGCTGACCGCTCATCTATCTTCCCAAAATGGGTGCGTATAGCCCATCTCGCTGAGGGTCTTCCGAATCTCCAGCATCGCCGTGTACGTCGGCAACACGTAGAGCGTCTCGCCTGGCGGGGTCGCTTGGAGCGCCGCTTTTATGGCCCCCTCGCGGTCGGGGATGACGGGGCCGACGGGGAGGTCGGCGTACTTGAGGCGGACGGCCATGTCCTGGGCTCTTATACCGCTGACGGTGAATGGGGCTGCGTTTGTTTTTCCTTCGGCGCGCGCGTCGGCCAGCATCTCGAAGTCCACGTCCCAGAGCCAGGAGACGTCGCGGCCATCGGCATCGTTATCGTTTATAGCGATCAGGACGTTTTTCGCATCGGCGCTCGTCACGAAGGTGCGCAGGATCTCGTTGAACCCCACGGGGTTTTTGATCAGGAGCAGAAAAGCCTCCCTGTCCCCCGCCTTCACCCGCTCGACCCTCCCGAAAGCCCCCCCGAACTCACCGAGCCCGCGTGAGATCTCCGCGAGCCCAACCCCGGCCTCGCCCGCCACCGCCGCCGCCGCAAGCGCGTTGTAGACGTTGTAGAGACCAGGCAGCCCTATCTTAACCTCCGCCTCGTCCCTCGGGGTTGAGAGCAGGAACCCCGACCCTTTAGCCCCTTCTAGCCGCACCGCGCTCGCGCGGTAGGCAGGCTCGGGGCGCGAGAAGGCGCAGCGCGGGCAGTCGTAGACGCCGACGTGCCCCATATACACGGTCTCGTAGTCGAGGGCGGTTCCGCACACGGGGCAGTCCTTGGAGTCGGCGACGTGCTGCAGGCGTCCGGTGTCGAGGTCGGGCTCGTCCACGCCGTAGAAGGCGGGTCTTCTGGCGGACCGACCCAGGCTCGCGACGAGGGGGTCGTCGGCGTTCAGGACCACCGCGCCCCCCTGCGGCAGGTCCCCGAATGCGGAGGAGATCACCTTGCCCGTGTAGGCGAGCTCGCCGTAGCGGTCGAGCTGGTCCCTGAAGAGGTTCAGGACAGCGAGGATCTTGATCTCCGCCTCGGCGGCCACCCTCGGGACGTTCGCCTCGTCCACCTCGAAGAGCCCCATCTCCGAGGACGGCGTCCCCGTCAGCCCCGAGTCCGCGACGAGCGCGGCGGTCACGCCTGTCACGAGGTTCGCCCCCGTCGAGTTGTTCACGGCCCCGATGCCGGCGACCTGCAGTATTTTCGAGACCATCCTGGTCGTTGTCGTCTTGCCGTTGGTGCCCGTGATGGCCGCCGACCCGAGGCGCAGCCGGCGCGAGAGCTTGGTCAGAACCTTCGGGTCCACCCGGCGCGCAACGACGCCCGGAACCGTCGATCCCCCGCCGGTCTTCAGCGCCCTGCTCGCGAGCCGTGCCGACCTGGCGGCCAGTATCGCGGTGGAGAGACGCATGTTCGAGAAGATGCTCACGGCAAGGATTATATGTACCCGGGCGAGGTCTTGCGTGCAAACCTTTCGACCGGCTACTCGATCGGGGCGCTGGCGGCTAGAGTCAAGCCTGGGAAAGTTGCATGATAGTATTCTACTGTTCGTTTAATCTCCCTTTGACGTTCCTCTACTAGAATGGCCCCATTATGAATCCAGAAGCGTGGACCCGTCTTTCGAGCTCCGCGCCCCAGCAAGAAGGTCCATAGCAGGGTCGCGGACGGGATGCCGACGAAGGTCGCCGTGTACCTGGCACGCACCTACCGGGATAAGATCACACGATTGCACGAGCGCTTCGGCGGTTACGCCTCGTTCTGGCTGTACTGCGCCGAGCGCCTGACCGAGGCCACTCCGAAGAGCGACTTTGTCCCCTACCCCCTGTGGGCGTCGGCGGCGTGGCAGGAATGGATAACAGAGCCCGATCGTGCTTCGGACCGGAGCCCGATCCAGAGTGGCCCCCTTTTTTCGCTGTACGTCTCGTAGCGACGTAGGCGAGGTAGCCTATTCACCCGGATACATGGGCTCCACCCTGACCATTCCTGGTGGAAAGGCGGTTTACCCCGGCGACTCGGGCGCCGGTGGCGCGGCCTCGCTGGGCCGGCTGGAACCACTGGCCGGCTTGCCGAGTTTCTCGAGATCTACACTATAGAGACTGTAATTCTCCCTGGGGGCGTCGCGTACGGGCGAGAAGCCCGGCTGAGTCACCAAACGCTCGTCGAGCGGGCTGTCCCTGTATACCATCAGGTAATCCACATCGTAGCGGCGCAGGATTGCGTAAGCCTGTTTGTCCAGGGTAGGCCCGAAGAAGAAGTTGTGTACATCGAGGTAGCGCCGGGGGATCTCGATGTGCGAGCCGGCCAGCTTCTCCAGTTCTTCGCGGTCCCTGATCATACCCTCCCCCCTCAGGCTCACGACGTTCAACGCGGTCGAGTAAGCGGGGATGGCATTGTTCGCGCTGTCGCGCGCGAGCAGCATACCTGGGCTCTTCATGTTGTCTCGCATCCACGGATAGATGGGATCGGGGTCGTAGTCGGAGGTCCTCGCTACCTCGAAGGTGCGGTACAGACCCACGGCCTTCTCGACGGAGGGCAGCGCGGCGGCGGCAGTGAGAAGGACGACTAGCACCAGGGGCACGCCCCGGACCACGCCGCGGCTTATCCCAAGCTCCCTTAAGCGCGCCCCGGCGTAGCCCAGCGCCTCCCAGACCATCCACCCAGTGGTAACGAGAGCGAGCAGCGGTATGGGCCAGGCGAGACGCCAGAGAAGGCCGGGGACGATAAGATGATTCCCTACGAACGTGGCGATCTGCGGGACGTACACCGCGACGGTCACGACGACGAGACCCCCGAGAAGGAGTTGGGCCGCCACGCTCTTTCTCGCCCGCCACAGCAGGAAAGGAACGCCAAAAACGTAAGCACCCAGTATCACGGGGTTGAGCAACAGCCACGGGTGCATGATGTAGAGGCCTGCTCTTATCTCGTAGATATGCCTCCAGTCCTCCGTAATAAAGACGGTGTACTCGAGCACCTTGGGGGGCGTGGCGTTGATATCCGCCGAAAACAGCACAGAGGCCGGGGACCCGCTCGCGACCATAAGCAATACCGGCCCGAGGACCACGCTCCACATCCCGAGCGCGAGGGCAACCATTCCGGTCCATGCCGACCTCAGGCGCGGGTTTGCCCTCACGTGTGCCGCGCCGAAGCCGAGCATGCACAGGCCGATGGCGGGCAGGACGGAGGGGTGTACGACGACGGCGGTCCAGCAGAAGAACGTGAAAAGGCCGAGGTATCTCCACCTCCTGTACTCGATGAAGAGCACGGCAAAGAGAAGGGTTGCGGGTAGGATCAGGAACCGCGCGGCGTACTTGTCCTCCGAGATACGGGCCGCCAGCTCCACCCCGACGTTCTGCACGGAAGGCTGGATAAAGACGACGTGAAACAGGGCGTAGACGGTGGCGGTAAGGACCGCGGCACGATCGTTCTTTAGGAGGGCGCGGGCCAGGGCGTAGACCATCAACAGGGCGACGGTGACCAGCGTCGGCGTCAGGTACCTGAGCACCAGTTCGATCGCATCAATTCCGGAGACCCGGGACAGGGCCGCATGCTGCAGCAACCATCCGTTGACCTTCGCGCGGGAGAACTCCACGACCTTCTCGCCGAAGTAGGGATCCCGTAACGCGAGCCTGTTTGACTCGGAGAAATCCTTCACCCAGGATAAGCAGACCCACGCATCGTCGTAACTGTTCGGCACCCTCCTGACCCCAATAAAAGCCAGAACCCCACACAACAACCCGAACGGTACCCATAGCCATCCGGCAGAAGGACCGTAAGACGTGTTCACTTTAGGTACGAAACCCTCCCCTAAGGGGCGCAGCGTTCTCCGTGCCGCTACCGCGAGAAA
>DATDKB010000340.1:0-10810 GCA_036520255.1 Rubrobacter sp.
CGCCCATTCAGCGTCGAGAGACCGGCTCAGCGTACGGCGGCGGTTGCCTCGGGAACCCGTCTGGTCCTGGGACGGGCTCACGTTAAGCCCTGGAACCACCGCTCCGCCTTGGGTCGCTTCAAGACACCTACGTTCGCCGGCAGGGGCCACTTCCGTGTAGCCTCGACACCCACCGGATGGCCCGAGAGAAGCGCAATGCCGGCACCAGAGCCGCACCGTCGCGTGCAGGGTAGCGCTGGGGCGACCTCAGGAACACGCGAAAGAAGGCCCGGCTCTCGTGCCGGGCCTTCTGAGGGTTTGCCGCGGTAGGCGATCAGCCTGCACCGGATGCCTAGAGGGCTCCTTCCTCCCGGTTTACGCCAAGTGGCGTCGTGGCGCTCACTGGGCGGTAATACGCCTTATCACTACCAGCGCCACGACCCCGGAGCACGCCAGCACCACGGCGGCGATCAGGGGAAGTGCCTCGCTACCACCGGTGTCAGGCAGCGGACTCGCTGACGCGGAAGCACTCGCGGAAGCGGAGGCGCTCGCGGAAGCGCTCGCGGTCGAACCCGTGCCCACGTTGTCCTGTACCAGGAGTACGTCGAGGCTATCGGCGTAGACAGTGCCTATGGCGAAGGCGCTGTAGACGCCGCCCGAGGCAAGCGCGGCGTCGGGGACCGTCAGGACCGTGTCGTTCGTTCCTGCGGCGTTCACGTCCAGCGTGTAGGTTCCGGCGGGCACCTCTGCGTAGGGCGAAGCGTCCGGGAAGGTGAGGCTCGAGACCAGCGGAGAACCGCCCCTCGGCACCACGTCAACCGGGCCAGCGTCCGGAGAAGCGTGGACTACGCGTACCTTGGCGTTGCCCGCCGAGGGCGCCCGCAGGTCGTCCTGGTAGACCTGGGCGGTGAGCGAACCATCCGCCACAAGCCCGACCGCCGCCACCGTATAGGCGCGGCCGGCTGCGAGATCTACGGGCGTGTCGATAACGGGGCTTGAGGTGTCGCCCGCGGCGTACACGGTAACCTGCTGGGTCCCGGCCGGCAGCGGCAGGTAGGATGAGATCGTGGCGTAGGGCACGTTCTGCAGGGCGGGCACGGGCTCGCCGTTGACGTAGACGTCCACGTTTGGCGCGTCCGGGGCGAGGTGGGCCACGCGTACCTGGGCCTGGCCGTTTTGCGCGAAGGCCGGCGCCGCCAACGCCAGCCCCAAGAGCGCCGCCAACCCTAGGACGAGTGCCCTTCTGATCGTACTGCTCAAGCGAACCTCCTCGTTGTCCAGAATTGCGAACTGCATACCGTCGAGATGTGCGAGAAAAGCCGCGTCTCACGCGGCGCGTCGGTAGCGCGTTGCGCGTCACCCCCTTGAGGCCTAGAAGTTTTCAAGCCGCCGCCCCCGGGACCGAGGGAGGGTTACCGAGACGTACTTCCGCCAGGCGTGGGGAGACGGAGATCCTGCGTCCTTGTACCTCTATCAGGCCGCCGCGCCGGAACTCGCTCATCACCTTGGAGACGGCTTCCCTGGTTGAGGCGACCATGTTGGCCAGGTCCTGGTGTGTGAGGCGCAGGTTGAGAGCGGCGCCCGAGCCGTCGGGCTCGCCGAACCGTTCGGCCAGGTGCGAGAGCAACGTGGCCAGCCGCGTCGATACCTCCCTGTCCAGTAGGCTTTCTATCGTCTCTTCGGACCGCCCGAGGCGCTCCGAGAAGGCTGAGAATAGCTTCAGGGCGAACTCCGGCCGGTGTCTCAAAGCCTCGGCGAGGTTAGCCTTGCGCACCACGGCCACCCGGCTGGCGACGAGCGCCTCCGCGAAGTCTTTCTGGCGCGTCGTCCCCCCAAACTCGGGCTCGCCGAAGACCTCCCCGTCCGCCAGCAGCGCCACCGTGGCCTCCCTGCAGTCGCCGTAGATCTTGTACAGGCGTACCGTGCCTTCGAGCAAAAAGTAGAGCTGTTCATCGGGGTCGCCAGGGGCGAATATGAGGTCCCTGGCCCCGAAACGGCGCTCGGCCACCCGGACGCCAGCCCGTTCGAAGTCCTCTAAGGAAAGGTTGTTGTGACCGGCGGAAGCCGGAGGAGTTTCGGTCTGGTACCACATCATGATAAGAGCCCTCCTTTCAAAAGGCGGAAAGAATACGTCCGGCGGTTGGGTTCGTGCCAAAGGCGTACGGTGAGTCGGCGCCGCCACCCCCCGAACCCCCCGTCGGCGCTTTGCCCGTGACGGCACCGAGAGGTTCAACAACTCGCCGGGTGTCCGTGCAAACGACCATGTCGAACACGATTCTCCCCCGGGCGTCTCCCGTCGTCATCGGGCTTTCCGACTACCCGCGACCGGGTAATTGCGACCAGTGATTTCCTCCCAGGACAGGCCCGCGAGGCGCGGCGGGTGCCCGATCCGCCGCGCCGTCTCCCCTACCCCACTACCGATAGAAGCCGGGCGGGTGCGCTGTCTGTGGCCGGCGGCAGGTATCAGGGTGTATAAAATGGGTGTGGTGTCGAGGCTTGGTTTCGATGCACTACTTGCCGGGGTAGGCTCGCAGATGAGGGCAATCAGTGGATGGTCCTGACAAACTGCATTTGCTCGAGAGGGCCGTGGCCGCGAGCACCAACTCCATAGTGATCGCCGACCCGCGCCTGCCCGACAGCCCGCTCGTGTACGTCAACCCCGCCTTCGAGGAGACGACCGGCTACACCGCCGAGGAGGCCCTTGGCCGCAACTGCCGCTTCTTGCAGGGCGAGGATCGCGACCAGCCGGCGATCGCCGAACTCAGGACCGCGGTTCGCGAGGGACGGCAATGCACGGTCGTGCTCAAGAACTACCGCAAGGACGGGACCCTCTTCTGGAACGAGCTAAGCATCTATCCCGTTCGTGACGAAGAGGGATACGTTACCAACTTCGTCGGCGTCCAGAACGACGTGACCGAGCGCATCAGGGCCGAGGAGATCCTCGCGGAGATCCGCCGGGCCGAGCGCCGCAGGATAGCGAGGGACCTGCACGACATAGTGCTTCAGGATCTCGCCGGCGCCCTCCAGTCTTTGCGGCTCACCGACCTGCGGGCCAAAGGCTCGGGGAGGGCTTTGGATCTCGGGGAGGAGATCGAGGCTCTCGGGCGGGCGACCTCGGGCCTGCGCAGCGCGATCTACGACCTGAGGCACGAGGGTAAGCGGCCGCTCGTGAAGTCCATCGAATCACTGGTGGAGCTAAACCGGCAGCTGATGCCCGCGTGCAAGGTGATGCTAAACGTCGAGGAAGGATTCCCCGAAAATATGCCCCGGAGAGTGAACGTGGAACTCTTGCGCGTCGTGCAGGAGGCGCTAGCCAACGCCAGGCGTCACTCCGGGGCGAAACGCGTAGAGGTGGGGCTGCGCGGCGAAGCGAGCGAGATCGTCGTGGCGGAGGTGGTGGACGACGGGCGGGGCTTCGATCGCAGGTCCGTCCGGGCTGGTGTGGGGCTCTCCGCCATGCACGAGAGGACCGCCGGATTGGGCGGAAAGATCGAGATCAGCAGCCGACCCGGCGGGGGCACGAAGGTTACCCTAAAGGTTCCCGTGGCGGGCGGTAGTCCAACTCTTCCACGTCTATGACCCCCTCCCTCACGGCGTAGATCACCGCCTGCGTCCTGTCGAAGATGTGCAGCTTCCTGTAGATGTTTGAGGTGTGATTCCTGACCGTCTTCTCCGAGATGCCCAGAGACTGGGCTATCTGCCTGTCACTCATCCCCCGGGCGAGGGCTCTTATGACCTCGAGCTCCCTCTCGGTAAGCGGCGGAGGGGCTAGGCGGGAACTCCCCTCCTGCCTGCTGACCTCGAAAGTGTTGAGCATCTTCTGGGCGAGGTCAGGGGCGACTATGGTATTTCCCGCGTGGACCGTGTGGATCGCGCGCGAGAGGTCCTCGGGTTCAGAGTCCTTGAGCAGGTAGCCCTGCGCACCCGCCTTTATGCCCTCGAAGACGTGCTCGTCTTCCTCGTGGCCCGTAAGGATCACCACCGCGGTCTGTGGGAGGAGCTCCTTGATCTCGCGCGTGGCGCTGATGCCGTCCATCTTGGGCATGGAGATGTCCATCAGGACCACGTCGGGCTCCTCCTCGCGGCAGAGTGCGACGGCTTCCTCGCCATCGTAGGCCACGCCGACCACCTCGACGCCTGGCAGCATACCCACGAGACCGGAGAGGCCCCTCGTAAAGAGCCGTTGATCGTCCACGACCGCCACGCGAATCGCGTCCTCTGTACCGCCGTCGCTCAAAAGCCTCACACCCCTTTCAAAGTTCGCATACCGCCTGCTGTGCCCGCCAGGCGCCGGCGGCGGGTGCTGATCACAAGAACACCCGGTTCCGGATGATCTCCCGGATGAACTACATTTTCATCGGGGATTTCGATCAGCGCCCGGTAGGTAATTCTAGCCAGGTCGTCCGTCCCGTAAGAACAGCGCCCCTGGATCTCGCGCCGGAGATGGAGGAGGTGCCATCGGACTCCCCGCTCCGGCCGACGTTCCTCCAACCGGGCCTTACGTGGGCACCGCCGACAGCGCCTCCAGCCCAGGGGCGACCCGGACAACCTCCTCCCAGCTCTCTCCGGCGTCCACGCCGCGCAGTACCGTTCCGTCCCCGAGGCCGGCGTAGAGCGCCCCCGGCGCGTCCGGGTCAGGGCAGAGCGCATAGGGGAAGGCGTCGAGGCCTTCCAGGGCCGCCTGCCACGGCTCGTTCCCGCTCTTGCGGTAGATGGTCGCGCCCGATGCACCCCGGCCGTGCGCCCGGTACGGTCCTTGGGCCGCCGAGGCGTAGACGAGTGAGGGGTCTTGCCCGTCCACGGCCAGCCCCCAAACGTAGTGCAGGCCCATCCCCTCGTCCACGCCCTCCCAACTGTCCCCGAAATCCGTGCTCCTTGCGAACCCGCCGCCCCCGGCCTCGTAAAAGAGTTCCGGAGCCCCACGGTGGGCGGCCAGGGAATGGCAGTCGGGCTGGGCTCCCGGCCTCTGATCCTGCCACGTCTCGCCGCCGTCGGTGCTCCTCAGCACGCCGCCCAACTCTATGCCGACCACGAGGAGGTCGGGGTCATGGTGAGACGGGGCGATCGCGCGTACGTGTGAGGTCCAGGGACGCGGCGGGAAGCTCCAGGTAGGTTGAGAAGGTAGCTTCCTCATCTCCTCCAGCTCCCGCCAGGAGCCGCCGCCGTCGCGGCTCACGAACAGGGCCGAGGGCTCCGTACCCGCATATACGGCCCCGTCAACCGGCGAGACGGTGACGGCGGTGACCCTGGGGTGCTCGATGCCGTACTGACTATCCCAGGTACCACCGCCGTCCAAGCTCTTGAAGATGCCCTCGTTTGACGTCCCGACGTAAAGCGTTTCGGGGGCTTCGGGGTCCACGGCCAGGCACCTGGCGCCGCGCTCTTCGAGCCCCGTATCGATACTTCCGTCTTCTACCACGGTCACGGCGTCGCCCCCGGCCGCATAGAGTCGTGCCACGGCGAACCCTCCCTTCCCCTTGCCGCTGCTTCAGGACTCGTAAAGAATAGTACGCGGTAATGCTCCCTGCCGCACAAGGCGGTGGAGGGCGGCGTTCCCTGCCGGGGAACGTGAGGTTCGAGACCGCGCCTCCAGGGTGGCGCCGGCCGTTAGAAGGTATCGGGGCCGAAAAGCTATTGTTATACTCGGGTCGAGCGCCGGAGGATCGGGGAATGGCCACCAACGGCGCCAGACCGTCACTGACTTGCAGCAGGGGGTGTCTGACATGCAGGACGCGCTGGATCTATCCCGAGATAGGCCTGAAGGTTCCGGGCCTGAGGTGAAACCCCCGCGTCCGGGCAACAACCTGCCGCTGGCGCTAACGAGTTTCGTCGGTCGCGAGCGAGAGATGGCGGAGGTGAACAGGCTCCTCGACGTCTTGGGTTACCTAATCTGGGTTACCTAGTCTGTCAAGACGAAGACCGGGGAGAAGAGGTCAGGCGCCCGCAAGCTTCCTGTGGGTCGATGTGTCAGGCGGGTAGCCGGCCATAATTTTGAGGCGGTCACGCGCCCTGGATATGTTGGACTTTCGTGTTGCTGAAGACCATACGGTAGCCTGCCTCGCGCACGGCGGTGTCTACGCGCTCGTTCTCGCCGTAGGGTGCTCCAGAAAGCCAGGCAAGGGTCCGAACCTCGCGCCCTAGTTCCTGCTCGAGCCGCTGGCGCGAGCCGACGAGCTCCCGCTGCACGTCCTCCAGGGTCTTTACATCGACGATCGCGCAGTGCGTAGCGGTGTGGCAGGCAACGGCGTGCCCGCGGGCAACAACGTCACGCAGCTCGTCCCACGTCATAGCGCAGCGACCTCCGACGTGGTCGTCGTCCGTAAGACCAATATCGTGCGCCGTGGCGAAATCATATTGCTCCGGCACGGGCGTGTCGATAAACGAGGTGGGGACGAAAAACCACCCGAGCAGCCCGGCGCGCTCGAGTAGCGGCAGCGCAACGTCGTAGTTATTACGATAGCCCTCGTAGAAGACGGGGATCAGGGGCGGCTCTCGACCCTGCCACGCCCCGCCGGAGAGCAGTCCCTCCAGATCCTCCTCTCCGACGGAGCGGAATCTCTCCCCGGCAGCAAGCAACTGGCGCCCGACCTCGTCAGACCGGGCAGGGGACGTGTTGTGGAAGTTGATCGTCCGCACGAGCGGCCCGGCCGCGTGCCCGGCGAGCGCCACCGTGCCGGTCACAGGGTCTTCATCGTCGCCCGGGTCAAAGTGGTAGGCGGCGAGCACCTCCAACGCGGTGGCGGCATCGAGGAGCGAGGCCTGATCGCCGTCGAGACGCCCGAGGTAATCGACCAGGAGCCGGCCGAGCCGGCCGTCTAATGTGCTGCCTCGGGCCGTGTCCGGGATGAGGCTTTCGAGCACCAGGAACATCGGGATCCCTTCCAGGTTGTAATCCCGCCCGTGGCAGGCATGGATCGCCCGCTCGAGATCCGCGACCGGCGATGAGAGATTGGTCCGGGCCATCAGCCCACCTCCTCTGGTACATCCACCACTGTGGCGGGCCCTTCCTCTGCAGGAAGCCAGGACGGTTCCGCGCCGTCTGCCACAGCTCTCTCGATGGAAACCCTCGCAGCGCGTGTCTCGGGCCGTCTCATCTACGTGCTCACCAGCGAATGGGGCGCTCCTGACGCCGACACGGCCGAGCGCGATACGTGGGCCCCTGACGGGGCGGGCGGCCTTACGCAGCGGCTTACCCTCGTATGGACGCACGAGCCCGACGGCACGCGCTGGCACACGCCCGAGGAGGTGAGCCGCATAGCGCTCGCCGCGCTCGAACGCGGCGCGAGTGAGACGACGCGTGGGACGCTACGTCCCTGGAGCGAATATCCATCCGCATGACACCTGGCCCACACAACCCTCTCCCGCAGATGCGTTCATACGGTGCCAATGTAAAAGGGTGTACAGAAGAGGTCAAGAAAGCAACTATCGTTTTGTTATTCTGGACAAGCATGGCAGTTTTGACGCATTAGCGGCGAAGAGGGGAAAGGAAGTTCGATGAACCAGTTGACCCGGCGGCAGTTCCTTGCCGCGGCTGGAGGGACGGGTGCCGCCCTCTGGCTCGGCGCCTGCGGCGGCGGCAGCTCGGGGAGCAGCGATCCCATGAAGGGCACGCTAGAATTCGTTACCTGGGGTGGTCCAGCGGAGATCAAAGCCTTCGAAGCCATCATCAGCGACTTTGAGGACCAGAACCCGGGAGCCAGGATCCGGCTGCAAGAGACCCCGTTCAACGAGGTCCGCCAGACGGTGGACAGCAGTCTCGAGGCCGAGCAGGGTCCCGACCTCTTCCGCGTGACCTATACGGACTTCGGTTTTTACGCCGCCTCGAACGTGCTCATCGACCTCTCCGAGTACCTGCCCTCGGATTTCAGCAACGTGTTCACGGAGGGCCTGAGGGCGGCGGTCGAGTTCGAAGGGGCACCCTACGGCGTGCCCCACCACACCGACGTCTCAGCCATCGTCTATAACAAGGATCTCTTCCAGGCAGCAGGGATCGGCGCCCTGCCGGACCGCCTGGAGGATGCATGGAGTTGGGACGAGTTTCTCGACGTTTCAAGGAGACTGCGCGACGCCCAGACAGGGAACCGCACCGCCTTCGGGATGAACTGGCAGTTGGCTGGCGCCTTTCGCTGGCTCAACTGGCTCTACGCCGCCGGCGGTTCGCTGTACAACTCCGACGCGACCAGGACGACCGTCGACAGCCCCGAGGCGCGTAAGACGCTCGACATGTTCAAGACCTGGTTCGAGGAAGATCTCTGCCCGGACAACACCTCTCTCAAAGGCAGTTACGTCGACCTGATCTTCCCGGCGCAGACCATCGCCATGATCTCGGCGGGGAGCTTCCTCGTGCCCACCCTCGAGGCCGACATAACGCGCTTCGAGTACGGGACGACCTATCTGCCCCAGGATGTGGGGATGTCGACCGACCTCGGGGGCAACGCCGTTGTGGCCACACAGCAGACGGAGAAGCCGGAGCTTGCGGCTAAGTTCCTCGAGTTCCTCGTCAACCAGAAGAACATGAAGCGTTTCTGTGAGGCGACGAACCTCCTTCCCACCCGCAACGACCTGGTGGAGCAGAAGTTGGACTATGAGATCCGGCCGGACATAATGCCTGTGTTCGTCGACCAGTCCACCACGATCACGCCGGCCTACACGCGCGCCGTCACCGTGCCCGACTTTACGCAGGTCAACAACGCGTTCGTCGACCAGCTCGAAAGCTTTATCGTCGGCGATCAAAGCCCCGAGGCCACGCTGGGCAACATCGCGCAGGAGGCCACGGACGTCGTCAGGGACTGAGGAGGGCATAACCTTGGCCGTCACGCAACGCAAAGGCAAGCCTGCGGCACTGCGCCGTGAAGCGCTCACCGCCTACCTGCTCATCTCGCCGAACCTCATCGTGTTCGGGGTGTTCATGTTGCTGCCGTTGATCCTAACGTTCGTGATCAGCGCGCAGGAGACATCAGGGCTGGGACCGGCCGAGTGGGTCGGCCTCGGCAACTACACCGAGTTGATCAGCGACGGCGTCTTCTGGCGCTCCCTGATCAACACCGTAGGATACGCGGCCGTCACCGTGCCCCTTGGCCTTGCCCTCGGCCTGGCCGTGGCCATGCTCCTCAACAACGCGGTCTGGCTGCGCGACGTGATGCGGACCATCTATTACCTACCGGTCGTGATCTCGGGCGTGGCGGCGGGCCTGATCGCGCAGTGGATGTTTAACGAGAATATCGGCGTCGTGAACGAGCTACTCGGCCTCGTCGGCCTGGGGCCGGTGAGCTGGCAGTCATCTCCCGCGTGGGCGATGACCTCGGTCGTGTTGCTGACCCTCTGGGTTGGAGTCGGCTTCAACATGGTCGTGTACCTGGCGGCGCTGCAGGGTATCCCGCGTGAGTACTACGACGCCTCGGCGGTCGACGGCGCCAACAGCGTGCAGCAGTTTCGGCACGTCACCTTACCTGGGTTGGGTACGGCCACGGTATTCCTGGCGATTTACGGCGTGATCCTCTCCTTCCAGGCCTTCGACCTGATCTACATACTCACCGGCGGGGGGCCCGGTAGCGCGACAGAGGTCCTCGGCACCTACGCCTACGAACAGGCATTCAGTGCGCGCGAGCGCGGTTACGGCTCCGCCATCGGGGTCGTTCTGTATTTGCTGCTCATCGTGGTGTTGAGCGTACAGTTCTGGATCTCCCGCCGCCGCGACCCGGAGGAGGGCTGATGGTCGCAGTACCGGAGAATCGTCCCGACCTCTCACGACGTCCCGCAAAGACGCGCCGCGCCGTGCGCGTCGGCCGGCTGGCGGGTTGGCTCCTGGTGGCCGGCGGGGCCCTGCTTATGGCTTTTCCGCTCTACTGGATGCTCGTCACGTCGGTGAGCACGACGGCCGACCTGAAGGCCGGAGACTACGGTCTGTTTCCGCGCGAGATCGTGTGGGCCGGGTTCTCGCGGGTCTTCGAGCAGTTGCCGTTCTTCCAGTGGTTCCTGAACTCCGTGATCATCGCCGTGGTGGCTGTGGCCCTCACGGTAACCATCAACGTCGTGTGCGGATACGCCTTCGCCAAGCTGAGGTTTCCGGGACGGCGCGTGCTCTTCGTATTGATCGTAAGCACGCTTATCATCCCCGTGCAGGTTCTCATGGTCCCGCAATTCGAGATCGTGGCCGAGCTTGGATGGGTCGACACCTACTGGGGCGTCATCATCCCGCGCTCGGCCGAGGCGTTCGGGATCTTCTTCGCCTACCAGTTCTTCAAGGGTATACCGGACGAGCTGATCGAAGCCGCGCGCCTCGACGGGGCGGGCGAGCTGACGATCGTGCGCAGCATCGTCCTCCCCCTGTCGATGCCCCTCATCGCCGTACTGGTCATCTTCACGTTTATGTGGCGCTGGAACGAGTTCGCCTGGCCCCTGATCGTGCTCAAGGACTCGGACGCATACACCCTGCCCGTCGGACTACTCTTCCTCCAGGGGCAGTACACCACGGACTACCCGGCGCTGATGGCCGGCTCCCTGCTCTCAGTGCTGCCGATGCTCGCCATCTTCGTGATCTTCCAACGCTTCTTCGTCGAAGGCGTCGCCCGATCGGGGCTGAAGTAAAGTGGCGACTCCCGAGCAACGTGGGGCCGCTGTGAAGGATACCGAAGCCGTTAGGGCCTACCGCGAGAACCTGCCGCCGGGCGACTTGATCGACTTCCCCTACACGAGCCTCGACCGGCTCGAAGTCCCGGCTTACTCGACGGCGTTCTGGCCCGAGAAGGGTGCCTTCTGCAACGGTCTTGGCTACGGCATGAGCGAGGCCGAGGCGATGACCAGCGCTTTCGGGGAGCTCTTCGAGAGCGCC
>DATDKB010000341.1:0-4759 GCA_036520255.1 Rubrobacter sp.
CGATGCGACCGACCTCCGCGTCGACCTCTTCGTCCGTAAGGGTCTTTTCGCCCTGGAACGTGAAAGCGAACGCGACGCTCTTTTGCCCTTCTGGAACAGGACTTCCCGCGTAGACGTCGAAGACGCGCGCCTCGGTGAGCACGGTGCGCGACAACTCCTCGATCGCACCCAACATCTTGCCGACGGAGAGCCGCTCCTCGACGAGGACGGCCAGGTCCCTGGCAACCGCAGGCACGTTGACGAAAGGCTCAAACTGCGGCTCCGGGTCCGGCTGGCAGACCGCGGGGTCGATCTCAAGGGCGGCAACCGGCCAGCCGACGAGACCGAAGCTCTCGACAACCTCGGGATGCAACTCCCCGACCCATCCGGCCTCCCTTTCGCCGACCAGCACCACGGCCGAGCGCCCCGGATGGAGATACGGCCTCTCTACGCGGACGAAACGGGCGCGGGGTACCAGCCGCTCGACGATGCCCTTAACCTCGAAGAAAGCGGCCCGAACCTCGGGGACGTTCCAACCCGCCGATCTCACCGTACCGGCGAGCACGACCCCGATCTTGTTCTCCTCGCGCACCCCCCTGAGCTGGTCCTCATCCTTGTCGCCGAGATCGCCCGTCATGCGGAACTGGAGCGCGGCGTCCCTGGTGCCGTCCGGAGGAGGATCGGCGAAGAAGACGTTGCCCAGCTCGAAAAGCGAGAGGCCGCTGGCGCCGAAAGCCCGGTTGCGGGCGGCGGCGTCGAGCAAGCCGGGAAGGATGGTGGTCCGCAGGTGGCCGCCTGCGGCGCTGAGCGGGTTCTGCATCCTCACGGTACCTTCTGCGAGGCCGAGGTCCCCAGTCCAGCGCTCCGGGCCGAATGGGTAGGTGATCGCCTCGGCGAGACCCAGGTCTGCGAGCAGACGCCTGAGCAGGCGGTCTCTTTGCTGCGTCTCCGTGAGCCTGCCCGCCTGGGGAACGGCAGGTAGCGTCTCGGGCACCTTGTCTAGCCCGACCAGGCGTCCAATTTCTTCGACAAGGTCGACCTCGCGGCGGAGGTCCCGCCTGAAGGTCGGCACGGTCGCGGACAGTCGCCCGTCTTCACGTTCGACTTCGCAGCCGAGCGCGTCGAGCCGCTCGGCCGCCTCGTCGATAGCGACGGGTATGCCGAGCACGAGTTCGGTGCGTTCCAGACGCATACCTACGCGCCAGGGCTCCACAGGTTCGGGGTAATGGCTGAGGGTGTCCTCTGCGACACGTCCGCCCGGGCTTTGCGTAAGCAGTGCGGTCACCCGGCCCATTGCGTAGTCGATCATGTTCGGGTCGAGACCTCGCTCGAAGCGGCCCGAGGCGTCGGTACGGAGCCCGAGCTTCTGGGAGGTCTGGAGGATGTTGCGTCCCACGAAGTTCGCCGCTTCGATCAGGGCGTCCGTCGTCTCCTCCACCACCTCCGCGTCCTCGGCGCCCATCACCCCGGCGATCACGAGCCCGCGCTCCTCGTCGGCGATCACGAGCATTTCCTCGTCTAGCCTGCGCACGGAGCCGTCGAGGAGCGTGATCCGCTCGCCTCGTCTCCCGCGCCTGACGACGAGGCCGTCCCGTACCTTCCCCGCGTCGAACGCATGAATGGGCTGACCGGTCTCGAGCATGACGTAGTTCGTGGCATCGACTACAGCGTTGATGGGCCGCATGCCCGCAGCATAGATGCGACGCCGTATCCAGAGCGGCGCCTGCTGTCCGGGTTCTAAACTCGAGACGCGCCGCAGATCGTACCTCGGACACAGGTCCTCGGCTTCGACCCTGAGCCCGAAGTCTCCTGTGGGCTTACCTCCCGCCTCCAGAGACGGCTGTGGGATCTCGTAGTTCACCTTGAGGATAGCGGCGAGTTCTCTTGCGACCCCGATCATGCCCCACAGGTCCGGCCTGTTCGGGGTCACGTCGATGTCGAGAACGGTCTCCGCAACCGGGAAGTAGTCGGCGACCGGACGCCCGACTCCGTGCGCCTCGTCCAGCAGCAGTATCCCGCCGTGGTCGGCGGAGATGCCGAGCTCGCGTTCGCTCATCATCATCCCGTAGGACTCGAGGCCCCTTAGCGTTGCTTTCCTAAGCTTGGTTCCATCGGCCATTACGCTTCCGGGCAGCACGACGGGCACGCGGGCGCCAGGATAAGGATTGGGGGCGCCGGCAACGATCTGGACCTCCCTGCCGCCGAGGTCCACCTTCGCGACGAAGAGCCGGTCAGCATTGGGATGGGGGCCAAACTCGAGCACCTCGCCAACCACGACCTCGCCATCGGTCACGCCGAAGTGGTACACGCCGTCGATCTCCTGGCTGTGCAGTGAGAACAGGTCGACCAGCTCTGTCACGGTCTGATCGAAGTCGAGGTACTCGTGAAGCCAGGTTAACGGAACGCGCAACGTGTTTCCCTTCTAAGGATCAGAACTGACGCAGGAACCGGAGATCACCCTCGAAGAACAGCCTGAGGTCTGGAACATCGTACTTAACCATCGCCATCCTATCGGGCCCCATCCCGAAGGCAAAGCCGGTGTACTCCTCGGGATCGTAGCCGACCTCCTCCAGCACGCCGGGGTCTACCATGCCGGCCCCGAGCATCTCGAGCCAGCCTGCGCCTTTGCAGACCTTGCACTTCGGGTCGGTGCCTCCGCAGACGAAGCAACTCACGTCCAGCTCCACGCTTGGCTCGGTGTACTGGAAATAGCTGGGGCGGAGCCTTATTTCGACGCTTTCGCCGAAGACATGGCGGGCCATGGCCGCGAGTGTCCCCTTCAGGTGTCCGAGCGTCAATCCCCTGTCTACGGCGAGGCCTTCGATCTGGTGGAACATCGGCGTGTGCGTCGGGTCGGAGTCTCGCCGGTAGACGCGCCCAGGACAAACGATGTAAACGGGTGCCTCCTGCGCGAGCATCGTCCTGATCTGCACCGCGGACGTGTGGGTTCTCAACGAAAGCCCCTCGTCCAGGAAGAACGTATCCTGCATGCTACGCGCGGGATGCCCTGGCGGAATCCCAAGCGCCGTGAAGTTGTAGTAATCTGTCTCGACCTCGGGGCCCTCGGCGATGCGGTATCCCAGGCCGACGAAGAAGTCGACGACTTCGTCGATGACCCGCTGCGACGGGTGCAGATTGCCCTTCTCGAACGGGACCCCGGGCAGCGTGATGTCCACCGCCTCCTCGTGCAGGCGTTCTTCCCGCTCGCGGGCAGACACCTCCTCCATCCTCTGGTCGAGGGCGGCTTCGATCTCCCGCGAAGCAAGGTTGGAAGACCTGCCTACCTCCTTGCGTTCTTCGGGAGACAGGGTTCCTATGCTCTTTTTGATCTCTGTAAGCTCCGCCGAGCGCCCGAGATACCGCACCCGCACGTCTTCGAGGGCCGCCGTGGAATCGCCCGAGGCGACGGCGGAAATGGCCTCGGATCTCAGCTGCTCGATTCGCTCGCTCACCGTCATAATGGGCGATTATGGTAGCACACGCGAATACGCCTCGTAGAGCAGAATAGAGGCCGCCACCGACGCGTTCAACGAGGGCTCAAATGACGGTATCCCGACCCGCATCTCACACGCATCGGCAATGTCTGCAGGCAACCCAGACCCCTCGGCCCCGATGCACAGGACGAGCGGCCTTACCGGCATGTTCTTCGGCGCCGCCCCCACCTCTGGCATCGCCGCCACCGTCGCGAAGCCCGCTTCCCTCGCCGCATCCAGAAACGCGAACGATTCAACCTCCCGCGCGACCGGGGCGTGGAAGACGGCCCCCATCGACGCCCTTACCGTCTTGGGGTTATACAGGTCCGCGCAACCCCTGGAGAGCGCTACCCCTGCGCCGAAGGCGTGGGCGGAGCGGATCACCGTGCCAACGTTGCCAGGGTCCTGAACCCCGTGCAGCAACGCTACGCGCCGCACCCGTGATAGCAGCTCGCCAACGGTTACGTCCAGAAAACGGAAGACCCCGACCGGACCGGCCGGGGTCTTCAGCGTCGAGACACGGAGGATCTGCTCCTCCTCGTCGAAAACCTGTACGGGCGTTGCGGTAGCCTCCTCCAGAAGTGCGGTCCCCTCGGCAAGAAACAGGCGCTCGGCCTCGCGATACTTTTTCGCCTTGAGCCTGGCGGCCCGCTTTGGGGAGATCGCCGGTGAACCCGGCATTCTTCCGCTACTCGTCGCCCTCTACGGCCCCGTCAGCGTCCGTGGGGTCGGCCCCGGCCCCTGCTTCGCCAACCGGAGCTTCCGGCTCTTCCGCGAGCGTTTCGGCCTGCGCGGACGCGACAGCCCTTTGCACTTCGACGCGGCGCTCGACCGGTTTTCCGTCGAGGACGTTCTTCGCCTGGCCGACTATGGCGGCGAAGATCTCCGGCTCGGTGACGGCGAGGTCGGCCAGAATCCTTCGGTCCAGGTCTATCTCGGCGAGCTTCAGGCCGTGGATGAGCTTGGAGTAGGAGAGGCCGTGCTCGCGGGCGCCGGCGTTGATGCGCTGGATCCAGAGCGCCCTGAAGTCCCTCTTGCGCTGCTTGCGCCCCTGGTAGGCGTAGACGCCACTCTTCCAGACCTGCTCCTTGGCCCGCTTGTACGAGCTGTGCTTGGTCCCGCGGTATCCCTTCGCCTGATCCAGGACCTTCCGGCGCTTCTTGCGCGCGTGAACGCTGCGTGCCGCGCGCGCCATGCTACCTCTCCCCCAGAAGCCGCTTGAGCTTCTTCTCGTCGGAGCGGGTAATATTGGTCTCCTTGTTGAGCCGCCGCCTCTGCTGCGGGGTCTTCTTCTCCAAGAAGTGGTT
>DATDKB010000342.1:0-10780 GCA_036520255.1 Rubrobacter sp.
GGCAAGAGTCGCTGCGGAGTTAGGTGCGTAAACCTTGATAGAAACGAGAATCACTGTGGCGAATGCTTCAACCGCTGCGCAGAGGGAGAGGAGTGCGTGCGTGGGGAGTGCCAAGGCGGCGGCTGTCCGAGTGGGACCGTAGAGTGCTTCGAAGTCGGCAACACATGCGTACCTGAGTGCCCTGATGGGCAAATTGTCGACTGCCCTACTTCCCAGTGTTTTCCTGCCTGTGCGCCAGATCAACCATGTTGTCGAGAATGTTGTTGTTCGTGTGATTATTTCGACGCCAACGGCAATGTCGTTCGCACTTGCGTGGGCGGGTTCCCCAGAAACAATAACGCGTGCGTTGACATCTGCAGGGCTCGTGCACCTGCAGGAACAAGAACTAGCGCCAGTTTGAACTGCCCCCTCGAACCACAGAACTTTTTGTGTGTGCCAGCAACAGATGGCACAGGCACTGTATGTTCTTCTGCGGGCTCGTGTACTCCTCCGACCTAAAAACGTCCTTTCTAGCTCGCTGCGAGGAGTGGCCGCGCTCCTTGCAGCGACTCAGCACCACAGTAGCCACTGGGTAGTAGTGGCTTGTCTGCTAGTGTCTTACTTTCCTCGAAAGATGAGATAAGGAGGTCCATCATAAACGCCGCCCTGCTTATAGCCCGTTTGCTGCTCGCCCTCATCTTCACCGTTGCGGGCGCCGCCAAGCTCGCCGACCGCCAAGGCTCTCGGCAAGCCATCGTTGACTTCGGCGCCCCGTCTGCTCTCGCCGCCTCCCTCGGGCTGATGCTTCCCCTGGCAGAGTTGGCCGTCGCGGCGACTCTCTTGCCCCCATCCACTGCCTGGTGGGGGGCTGTGGGGGCGCTGGCGCTCCTCTCGGTGTTCATCGTAGGTATATCTCCATCAACCTGGCTCGGGGTCGCAAACCAGAGTGCCACTGCTTCGGGCAACTCCACTCCGCCCCGGCAGGCTGGAAGACGCTAGCCCGCAATGGAGTCCTCGCAGCCATGGCTGGCTTCGTCCTGTGGGAGGGCTACGAAGGCGGTGCCGGTCCCAGCGCTCTCGCCTGGCTCGGAGCCTCTCGACGGTCCAGCTGCTGAGCCTCCTCGGCGGGCTTCTCGTGCTTGCCCTCTTGGCCGGACAGTGGACGTTCTTGGTGCACCTCTTGCGGCAGAACGGACGGCTCTTGGTGCGCCTGGAGGCCGTAGAGGCAACGCTTGCAGAAGGCGGTAGCGTAGCGCCTTCTCAAAACGGCACCCCCGTCCCACAAGCCGAGGGGCTTGCGGTGGGCTCTGCGGCCCCGGAGTTCAGCCTCTCTGGCCTCCACGGCGAGATCCTCACCCTCGACGCCCTGCGCTCTTCGGGTAAGCCGGTGATGGCGCTCTTTACGGACCCTGGCTGTGGCCCCTGCAACGCGCTGCTGCCGGAGGTGGGCCGCTGGCAAGAGGAGCACTCAGGTAAGCTCACCGTCGCGCTCATAAGTCGGGGCGAGGCGGAGGAGAACAAGACCAAGGCCTCTGAGCACGGCCTGAGGAATGTACTGCTCCAGAAGGACTGGGAGGTCTCTGAGTCTTACGAGGTCAGGGGCACCCCGAGCGCTGTGCTCGTCTCGCCCGACGGGAAGGTGGCAAGCCCTGTGGCCGGAGGAGTGGAAGGCATAAGGGGCCTACTCTCGTACGCGGTGGGCGAACGCCCCCAGCTTCCTATGCAACCCCACCAAGCCCAAGGACAGCCGTGCCCCCACTGCGGCAAGGTCCACGCCGCCGCTCCCACCGTAGAGGCGGCCCAAAAGGTCGGCGAGGATGCCCCAGAGGTGAAGCTGTCCGACCTCGAAGGCAACACCGTAGAGCTAGAGGACTTCAGAGGCGAAGAGACCCTGGTGCTCTTCTGGAACCCTGGGTGCGGCTTCTGCCAGCAGATGCTCCCAGACCTGAAGGAGTGGGAGGCTCAGGCTCTCGAGGATGCCCCAAGGCTACTGTTGGTCTCGGCAGGCTCCGAGGAGGCGAACAGGGAGATGGGGCTTATCTCCCAGGTGCTCTTGGACCAGAACTTCGCCACCGGGCGGGCCTTCGGGGCTTCTGGCACGCCCTCTGCGGTACTCGTGGACGCCGATGGCAAGGTCGCGTCAGAAGTGGCCGTAGGAGCCCCGGCAGTCCTTGAGCTTGCCGGGGCCGATAAGCCGGCGACGTAAGTCTTCAGCTAGAGCGGGACTCAACGACGCCGCAAAGCTTGGCGTCCGCTGTGAGTGCCTTCCTCACACCGCTCGCACTCCGCCTGCTCCCTCTAGAATAAGAGGGACATCGATTCGAGCTGCTGAGATACGGAGGTCCAAGAGAAGATGGCCCAGGATCCATCCCACCTCAAGGGAGAGCTCACAGAGCCCGTCCCCGACTTCCAGCAGGCTCTCTCCAACCTCTCTAACCCAGAGCTCCTTAGCGCCCTGGACCTAGCCCTCCTGGAGCTTGAGAAGCGCCTCTTTCGCTACGCCAAGGTAGGACCCGAACTCCTCGAGATGGCGGACGAGGGGCTGGTGCTGGCGGCCAGGGCCAAGGCGAGGCTCGGGCAGTCCCTCTCAGCAGCCCAGCACACAGAAGGACACCTGCAGGTGGTTGGGGTCGGCGAGTGGCGTCCCACCAGCACGCGCCCAGCGTGGAACGCCGAGCCGCGCCTCCCTGATCCTGAGAACTCCTAGCAGGCACCCTAGTAGCTCGGCTGCTGAACGCGAAGGCCTTATTCATGAACGTCGTGGAACAGGTCTTCTCCGAAGTTCATATCCAAGATCCTGCATAGCCTCACCCCGCTACCCCCGAAAACGGCCGTCCAGGCACCCTGCATAGCCTCGTCGCGATCCTGCTTGTAACAGCGATGGATAGATATGCGCGATCATGGATGTCCTTTCTACGAAACTAACGTTTGTACTTCGGAGAGAACACCCCACGCCCCGTCCCTATTGCTCAGGTAGCGGGACGGGGCTACGCTGAACTTCTTAGAACTCTCTGATAGGGCGAACTTCGGAGAATAACCCTTCCCCGAACTCCGCTGAGTAGGGGGCGACGAGCCCTACCGTAGGTCGCTTAGCTTGCTGCTCTCGAACCTGCCCAGTGCCTCCTCTAAGGCCTCCGGGCCGATGCGCACGTCGCCCTTGAACGGGTAGTCCAGGGCGGCCACCGTGAAGAGCACCAGCCCGATGACGAGGGCGAGCGCGGCGACCATGAGCACGTGCACCGTCGTGCTCTGCAGCCCGAAGAGGTAGGTGAAGCCCACCTCTATCACCCCGCCCACCAGCAGCACCGCCCACAGGATGGCGGGCAGCCCCTCCTCGGCCTGCAGCAAGCGCGCCCCCCTCGCGTCCCCGAGCTCGTGGAGACGCTGGAGTAGGTTGTCGTAGAGGACCGTCTGGGCCTCGTCGGTGGGAGGGAGCGCCTCGATACCGGCCCTCATCTCGTCGAGTAGTTCCCAAGCCTCCGGGCTGGAGTCCCCGTGTTCCATAAGCGGCCACTCCTCGCGCACCACCACCCGCGCGTAGTCGCGGGCCAGCTCCTGGATGTGGCGACCTTCCGCCTCGGGCAGGCCGTGGGCGAGCCAGAAGACGGCGGCCAGCTCGTTGGCTTCCTGGGTCGCCGAGTCCCGGGCGGCCTCCCAATCTTGCCAGACGGCGACGACCATGAGCCCGAGCAGCACGGCGTAGGCCACCCCCAAGACCGCGTAGATGAAGCCCGCAACGTCGTTGTGCGCCTGCCGCCGCTCGATCGGTACCAGGCGTTGGACCAGTACCAGTCCGCCGACCGCGACCCCGACGAACAACAAGACTAAAAACAGACCGAAAACGACGCTGATCGGTGTGCCTCCTCACTAGACCTTTGCCGATTTTAGCTGGTCGGTGCCGGCTTAGGAGATCTCGAAAGCCTACATGCCTTACGAACTTCGGGAATATCCCTTCCCCGCACTCCGGTGAATAGGGTAAGAGAAAGAACCGGCGTATAGCAGTACCGACAAAAAGCGTGAACGCGCTGCTTACTCGGCCAGGAAGCCCGGCGTCGCCAGCGTGAGGTCCAAAAACCTGTCCCAGTTGGACTCTATCTTCTTGGCCATCGCCTGCTCGTCTGTGCGGTTTTTGCGCGCCACCTCCGCCGTCTCTTCGTCTCCCGCCCTCTTGGCCAGGCGCTCCAGGAGCTCGTAGGCGGCTATCTCCATGTGCTCGGTCACGAAGCCATCGCGGGCGTTCTTGGCGTGCTTGTCGGTACGGGCCATGTCGCCCACGCCCTTGAAGAGCGCGGCGCCCAACCCCCCGACCTCCTTGATCGTCGAGGTGGACGCGCCCATAGCGTCCAGGCGCTCGCGCAGCCTCCGCTCGTGCTCCTCGGTCTGGCGCCTGTGGTCCTCGAGCAATTTCTTGATCTCGGGGTCGTCGGTGGTGGAGATCATCGAGTCGAGCATCGTCGAGACGTTCCGCTCCATGGCGTGGGCGTCCTCTACGTAGTCGACCAGCTTCTGTTGCAGCCTGTCGTCGGCCATCCGTCCTGCCTCCCTGTCGGAACCTGATCCCTTTCTAAAAGGTAAATACCCGTAGACGCCGCTGGCGAAAACGCTCGGTAGCGCAATGAGAAGGCATTCTGCGTCGTCCAGGTTATGCTCTCCTTTCCTACGTTCATGGATCTCGATCGATCGGAAGCTCTCTCGTGCCTTAATGGGGCACTTTCGGTTACCATAATCGCAGACCATGGTCGATCGAACTTCTTAGAACTTCGTAAAGCGGAAGTCCGACTTTGCAGAATACTCTGCCACGACGTTGGGTGAATACTAAGGCTGCGGTTGCTGAGCGCCGTAGGCGGAGCGGGTGATTCGGTAGAGTGCGAAGGGCGCGGCTTCATGCACGCCGGCCGATCCGACGATCAGCCCCGGTCGCAGTATCCGGCGGACGTAGCGCATCCCCAGCCGCTCAATGACCGCACGCGAGCGCGCGTTGTGGACCTTCGGTGAAGGAGACGACCTGCTCGACGCCCAGGACCGAGAAGGCGTAATCGAGGCCGGCGCACCCGATCTCAGTCGCGTAACCGCGGCCCCCAGGCCGCCCGCCGAAGCGCCCAGCCGATCTACGCGCGCTCGGTAACCTCCAAGATAGTCCAGGACATCCCGCCTCGCCCGACGGGCGCGCCGGTGGGGTCCGCGTAAGCCCAACCACTTGCCGACGCCGCACTCCCGCCACGAGCACTCCGTCGCCTCGGCGAAGCGCAGCGCCTGGCCTCTTGTAGCGAAATCGGGGTCGTGGCTCCTGTGCCGCAGTTGGTACCGTTCGAAGCGACGTCTAGCGCAGGAGGGCTCGTCATGGACCACTGGGCGCCTTGATGATGAAGGACCCGGAGCCGCAGTTATTGCAGGCGGTCCCTCTGCCTACTATCAGTCGGCGTAGGCACCACGCTCGTTATCCGGAGACGTACATGCTTGCAGATTACTGGTACTGCTGTTGTGAGGCGGATCCAGCGTCACCGGTGTCCCCTGCTCCTGCGTCTTGGCCGCCTGAGCCCGAGGAACCTCCCGGTACCGGGACCGAGGAAAAGGTTGCCGCCCGGGGTTCTGGTTCTGACTCCTGGGGATTCGATGCCGGGGGCTCCGATGCAACGGGCTCCGATGCAACGGGCTCCGACCCCGAGGGTTCCGAGGCAGCCGCAAAGGCGGAGGAAGCAGAGGCGGCGGGCGCGGATGCCGACGCGGACGCGGAGGAGGCGGGCACGGATGCGCCACCGGAGAGGTCCGCCTTAGGGATGCCCGAGTCGGTGCCCTTCCTTACTACACCGCCTCCCTGAGATCCCCCGAAGCCCTCGGGTGCTCCGAGGGTATCACCTTCCCGAGTCCCTTCGGTGGTCCTGACGGCGCTGACGGCGCCCACGGCGCTCACCCCCTCGGGGGTCCGCGAGAGGTCCCAGCCTAGCGTGCCCAGTATCGCCAAGAGCGCCACCAGCGCCACTACTCCGGCCCCTATGGACTTCCTTCGTCGGGGCTTGCTCGGGAGGTAACCCGGGCACGCCCGGGTTACCTCCCCACCCTCTGTGTTCGCCGCTAAGGGCGCTGCCCCAACCGCGGGGGTCCGAACGGTTTCGGAGTACCCAGCGGCCCCAGCGAAGGCCGGGGGCAGCCCTGCTAGTGACCGCCGCAAGTCTTCAACAAGCTCGGCGGCGCTCTCGTATCTGTCTTCGGGTTTCTTTGCCAGCAGCCCCATCACCACGGCGTCCATCCCCTCCGGGACGTAAGCGTTGCGCTTCCTCGGGGGGAGCGGTGGTTCAGTTACGTGCTTCATGGCCGTTGCAAGCGGACCCTCGGCCTCGAACGGTACCGAACCGGTGAGCATCTCGTAGAGGACCACCCCTACCGAGTAGAGGTCGCTTCGTGGCCCCACAGGCTCGCCCATGGCCTGCTCTGGGGACATGTAGCTCGGGGTGCCGAACAGAAGGTTCGTCCCCGAGGTAGGGTCCGTCGAGGCGGCCAGCGCGATACCGAAGTCGGCCACCTTGGCCTCTGCTGCAGTGTCGAGTAGCACGTTCTGGGGCTTTATGTCGCGGTGGACGATGCCGCGCTCGTGGGCAGCACCTAGTGCATCGGCGACCTGCGAGGCGAGGAGGGCGGCCTCCGCGGGCTCCAGCGGGCCCGTACTGTCGATGCGGTCCTTGAGGTTGCCGCCGGGCACGTGCTCCATCGCTATGTAGTAGCGCCCGTCCTCGGTGTGCCCCTGGTCGTAGACCTGCACCACGTGGGGGTGGTTGAGGGCGGCGGCGCTTACGGCCTCCCTCTGGAAACGCGAGACGAAAGCCGCGTCTTTAGCGTAGTCTTCCCTTAGAACCTTAAGCGCCACGTCGCGGCCGAGCATGCGGTCGTGGGCGAGGAATACCTCGCCCATCCCCCCGGCGCCAAGGAGGCCCGAAAGGAGGTAGCGGTCGGCCAAGATGTCGCCCAGCACGATTCTCTCCTTTTCCCCTGTAGGGTTGGCGGTCCACTTTTACTTTTAGGACTTTAGGACACTAGCTGTAGGACTCTCGGTATCCTTTCCACGATACGGTCGGCCGGAAACAGATAGCCCAGCGGACTGCGGAGAAACCACCTTTCACGCACCAGGGTGAATAGATGCATCGGAAGCCTCCATTAGGATAGACTTGGAGCGTGAGCGAAAAAACGTGGCTCTCCGACCAGCAGAAACGCCGGGCGACGCGGTTCGCACGAGAGAAGGGCCTTACCTGTCCCGACTGTGGCGGATCGGAGCCCGTGGCAAACAACGAGGTCCTGGCTTACCCTGACGGCGGTGCCTACCTTTCGATGCGCTGCGAAGAGTGCGAGGGTACATCCGAGATGGCCCTCGTGCTCTCTCCCGAAGAGGCCAAAGCCCTGGGCTTACACTCACTGGGAGAGCACCCACAAGCGCCCTGACGTTCTCGGAAGGGTAGGCCACCGGGGTCTCTCTGTCTGTCTCTGTGCGTATGCCCTTCTTCTGAGCGCCTGCGTATAGGACCGGGGCTGGGCGAACTTCGGAGAAAACCCCTTCCACCCACTCGGCTGAATAGAGGGGGATGGCCGCTGAGAGCGGACGAGAAGCTCGTAGCGTTTGGCTGGGGCCGGCCCGGGGAACTTAGGTCACCCCCCGTAATAAAGGAAGGAGGTGCGCGATGAGTCAGGCGTCAACGCCCGTCCGCTCGCTGCACAAGTTGGGTCTAGGCATCAACCTGGGCGGAACTATCTTCGGGCTGATAGCCCTCAACCCTACCGTGGCACGTATCGGAGACAGGGGGGAGCGCGGGCGTGTCCTCAACGAGGCCTGGGCGCGTTTCCAGAACATAGGCACCCTGGCTATGGGCGTGACGGTCGCCACGTGGAGGTTCGGGGGCCTGAAGGAGGCCGAGAGCGACATCGACCCTGCCCTTGCCGGCATAAAGAACGTCCTCCTTGGTGGGGCTCTGATCACGAGCGTCGCTTCGGCGATCGCGGGCAGCAGGATTGCCCGGCAAGCCCCCGAGGGCGCAACGCCGGTGGAGTCTGGGGCCGAGCCCGCGCCCGAGACGCCAGATGAGGCAGCCCAATCGCAGCGCATGAGCGCCTTTCTTGGCACCGCCACGGTTGCGCTGGTGGCGGGCGTGCTTGGGCTCTCCTCGGCGCTCGAGGTCCGCGCCGTGGAAAAGATGGGAAAGAGTGGAGGCTTCCTGTCCCGGCTCTTTAGCTGAAACCCAGAGACTGAGACTCAAGAGGCTCAGTAAATAACGCGCGAGCGGAGAAACCCGTGGAGTGTACGCTAATCCACTGGTGCCTCCATGGGTGCTCCCAAGGAAGGAAAAGCGGTTGCACAGGACCATCGAGATCACCACGCCCCCATCGTACACGGATGAGTTGGTGGACAAGCTCGATAGGCTCGATGGGGTGATCAGCCTCTCGGTGGTGCGCGGGGCCTCGGTTAAGCCCGAGGGCGACGTCGTGACCGTGCACGCCCTCAACCGTGGGGCCGACGAGGTCCTAAGGCTCGCTGAGGCCGCGAGCGAGCACCCTCGGGTGTCGGTCTCGACAGGAGAACTCTCGAGTCTCGTGGATCCCGAACACCAGCAGGCCGTGGCCAAGGACGTGGACGAGGCGCTTTGGGAAGAGGTGGAAGCCAGGCTTCGCCACTAAAGCCGCACCACCGCTAACTACCTGCTCCTGATGGCCCTGGGCGGCGCGATAGCCGCGAGCGGGTTCGCGGTGAACCAGCCCGCCGAACAGGCGCTCTCCTTCGTGGCGGGGCGATCGTTGCCCCTGGTTTAGAGCCGCTTGCCAACGCATCGGTGGGCTTGGCCTTACGGCGCCGGAGTCTGGTGGCTAGGGCGTTGGGATCGGCGGCTTTGAGCTACCTGGTGCTGGCCCTCTCGGCGGCGCTCCTCTTCCTGGTGCTGCGTCTGACGGGCGCGGTGACGGTCGTGGGATTCGTCGGTAACCCCGGGGGGTAGAGTCGCTCGCTCATCCGGCGTTGCGCGGCGTGCTCCTGTCCGCTTGCGGGGCGCTGGCGGGGACGGTCATGCTCACCACCTACCGCCAATACCTGCTTCCCGGGGCGCTTATCGCGCTGCGGACCATCGAGTCCGCCGCCCTGGTGGGGGCGGCGCTGGTCGCCGGCGAACCCGGGTTGGTCTACGGAGCGCTGGGGCGGTTTCTCATAAGCGCCGGGCTGATATTAGCGGCGGGGGTGCTGGTGGTGGGACTCAAGCAAGCCATCGTGCACCGTAGGAAGCCGATGGTTACCGGTTCTGGAAGGCGCACGCGAAGATTGAGCGGGGCGGGGCCAAACGCGCCGGGCTCCTAGCGCCAACCTCCATCCGGAACAGGTGAACTTCTCAGAACCCCGTACACGCGAAGTTCGGAGAATAATCCTTCCACGCACTTGGGTGAATAGAGCGCCATGAAACGGGGCGTTAGCTCTGTGCCGCGCACCGAACCATCCCCACCATCAATTCCACCGCCTGCTCGTCGGTCATCCCTTGCTTGCGTACCATAGTGCGCCAGCTCTGGAAGTCCAGCGTCACCCCTATGGCGCCCAAGACTAGCGAAGGGGCTTGACTCTCCCGAGTCTCCCATCCTTCGGCGAGCACCCTGTGCATACTCGCCCAGTGATCGACTATGGGCCGCATAATCTTTCGCACGTCGGGATGGTCCTTGCGTTGCGGGAAGTCCTGATCGCGCTGTATGTTGGCCCATAGCCCCTCTCTACGGCGGAAGTATCCGTAGAGTTCTCCCAAGGCCGTCCTCAGGCGCCTTTCGGGATCAGCGATCTCCTTCCACGGTCTCGGGTCAGGGAGCGGGTTCTCGGTCAGGTTCAAAGTCGAGCAGGCCAACCCTAGCGATAAGTCATCGGGGAAGTGGGCGTAGACGGTGGGCCTTCCCACCCCGGCCCTCTCGGCTATGGCGCTCCTGGTCGTCAGGGAGGGGCCTATAGTCTCGTGCAGCTCCAACGTCGCCTTGGCGATGCGCAGGCGGGTCTCCTCCTGGCGCTCGGCGCGTTTCTTGAGCTCGTACTTGCCGCGCTTCATGACCGGATTCTAAAGCCTTTCGGATCAGTCGCCCTCTAGCCCTTGACAAGCGCCGTCCGATGGGGGATAGTGTCGTGTATCATTTTACACTAATGTAAAGTGATTGGTGGAGGTCAGGGAACGAAGGCAAAGGAGGATCAGCATGGCCGTGACCACCCAACCGTACGCGCTCGCCAGGGAAGAAGGAGAGGAGCTGTGGTTCCTGGGCGCGCCCACCCGCGTGATAGCGACGGCCGAGCAGACCGAGGGCGCCTTCGGGCTCATCGAGCAGGAGATCCCCGCTGGCAGCGAGTCGCCCTGGCACGTGCACCACGCCGAGGACGAGTCCTTCTACGTGGTAGAGGGGCGGATGACCTTCCTGTGCGGCGAGCAGAAGGTGCAGGCTGGACCGGGGACCTTCATCTACGGTCCCCGCGGGATCCCGCACGGCTTTAGGGTCGAGGGCGACCAGCCGGCCAAGGTTCTGCTGCAGTGCATCCCTGCTGGGGGCTTCGAGAACTTCGTCATGGAGATGAGCGAGTCGGCGCCGCCTAGCGGGCCACCCGACATGGAAAGATTGATGTCGGTGGCGGCGAAGTACGGCAACGAGATCCTCGGCCCGTTACCAGAGAGCTGGAGCTAAGTCGCTCTGACGAGCATCTAGAGGGTTCTTGAGGGGCCAGGGGTACTCCTTGGCCCTCTCTTAATGCCCTTCAACTTCCTAGAACGCCGTTGAGGCGAAGTTCTCAGAAAGCGTCTTCCACGAGTTCGGG
>DATDKB010000343.1:0-3886 GCA_036520255.1 Rubrobacter sp.
TCTACGGGAAAGGAAACTGCACATGACGCCCGAACCCCACAGAGACAAACCGAAAGACGAAGCGCAATTTGCCCGCCGCATCGACCGGGAGTCTTCGGTCTTGTACATGGACTGCCTTTTTAGCGTCCTTGCTGATTCCGACGAAACCGAGGGGCGCTTCGGTCTGATGGAGATGGTCGCGCCCAGAGGTCGCGAGCCCTCGCGCCACCTCCACCACACCGACGAGAGGACTTCTACGTGTTCGATGGCGACGTCACGTTTTACGTTGGGGAGGAAACGTACAGGGCCGGTACCGGTACGTTCGTTTTCCTGCCTCATGGCGTACCCTACTCCTATACCTTCGAGACCGACGTGGTCCGCATGCTCTGCATCATCCGTGTCTGGCGGGTTGGAGGCGCACTTCCGGCATGCTCGTTTCAGCGAGCCGGCCCCGACTCTGACGCTGCCATCGGTCGCAGGTGAACCCGACACGGCCATCATAGGGGAGATGGCCATGGACCTGGCTGATTACGGCACCGAGGTGGTCGGTCCTCCCGGGCCGCCACGGAAAGATTAGGGGTGCTCTCCTCCTGACCGGGCCTGAACCCAACGTCGACGAGTTCGCCCCGGAAATGGTCTCCGCCCTTGATTCGCCAGCCTTGTGAGCGGAAGATGTACGACATGAGGGGGAAGGGTAGTTGGGAGGGAACATGAGGCTCGTGGCGTTAAGGGGCCGGGTCGTCACGGACTACGAGGTCTGGCCCGGCGGCACGGTCCTATTCGGGGACGGCTCCGTCGCGGACGTGAGCCCGGACGACTCGCTCGTCGCCGACGCGCACGAGGTCCATGACTACGACGAGGCCCTGATCCTACCCGGCTTCGTGGACCTGCAGGTGAACGGGGCCTTCGGCGTTGACGTTGCCTCCGAAAGCGCCAGCCTTCCCGAGCTCTCCAGGGCACTTCTTTCGACCGGTACCACCTCCTATTTGCCGACGGTCATCTCATCGCCTGAAGGCATCTACGAAGAGGCCCTGCCGGCAATTGGTGCTGCGGCGACCGGAACGTCATTCGGTGCAGAGGTTCTCGGCGTCCACCTCGAAGGACCTTTCATAAACCTCAAGAAGCGGGGCGCACACGCCGCGGCCCACGTCTTGAGGCCCGACCCGGAGCTCTTGGGCCGTCTCCTTGACCTCGGTCCGGTGCGTATGGTCACGCTCGCGCCCGAGCTGGATGGTGCCGACGAACTCATGGCCCTGGCCGCTAACCGCGGGGCGGTGGTCTCTGCCGGCCACTCCGACATAGCCTTCGAGCCGGCATACGGAGCGCTGGATGGGAGGGTCGCCGGCGTCACGCACCTCTTCAACGCGATGAGCGCGATGCACCACCGAGAGCCGGGGCTGCCGGGGGCAGTCTTCGCCCACCCGAGGGCCGCGTCTGGCCTAATCTCCGACGGGCTGCACGTCCACCCCGAGATGGTCGGGCTCGCCTTTCGGATGCTCGGCCCCGACCGCCTCTGCCTCGTCACCGACTCGATAGCCGCAGCAGGCATGCGGAACGGCGAATACCGGCTGGCCACCCGCACCGTCTATGTAGACGGTGGCGTCCCGAAACTCGGCAGCGGGGCCATCGCCGGCAGCGTCCTCACCATGCGGGAGGCCTTCAAGAACATCCTGGCCTTCACCGGCTGCACCGTCCCCGAGGCGGCGCGTATGGCCTCGACCTCCCCCGCGACGCTGATAGGCGAGGGCCGCCGCAAGGGTCGGCTCGTCCCCGGCTACGACGCCGATGTTACGATCCTCGCCCCGGATCTCTCCGTACAGGCCGTCTGGTTGTCCGGTGAGCAAGCGTAATCCTGGGAGGGTGTATGAGACGACAATTTGGTGCCGTAACGGTCGAGTGTATCCGGGGAGATATAGCGTCGCAGGAAGACGTCGAGGCCGTAGTCAACGCGGCGAACGCGAGGCTTGGACCAGGCGGCGGCGTGGCAGGTGCCATCCACCGGGCCGCCGGGCCGGACCTCGCCGAAGAAGCCGTGCCGCTCGGCCCCATAGAGCCAGGCGCGGCCGTTATCACCGGCGCGCACGGGCTCCCGAACCGGTACGTCATCCACACGTTGGGACCAGTCTACCTCCAGGACCGGCCCGAGGCAGAACTTCTTGCCCGCTGCTACCGCAACTCCCTGGGTCTCGCCGAGGAGAACGGCCTGGAGTCCATCGCTTTCCCCGCCATCTCGACCGGGATCTTCGGCTACCCGGTCGAGGAGGCGGCTGGGGTGGCACTGCGGACGGCGCGGGAGGAGGCGGAGAGGCTCGAACAGGTGCGCCTCATCCGGTTTGTCCTCTTCGGTGAGAAGGACCTCGAAGTCCACGAGAAGGCTCTCTCCGGGCTACGTTAGAGTCGTCGTGGCAAAAGGCTCGGGTCGAACGAAAGATACCCCATCTGGGGGATGTGCCGTCCCTTTCCGATCCTGGACGCTACGCGGCGCGCGTCGTAAAGGCGAGTTCTCTGTACCCCCGCGAAACACGGTGTGAGTGCGCACCAGGATCATTAACCCCGCTAATGTCACCGACCTCAACCCGGAAGTGGATCTTGGCTTTCTTCTGGTCGTGAATTGCTGAGCCTGCACCCGAGGACGTACTTACCCGAGCGCGTGGAGCGAAGGTAGAGAAACGACCGGAGGTCTTGTCTTTCAACTCGCCGCGTGCCCGCGGAGGGCGGCTACCGTCTCCCTTTCGTAGCCGAGCTTGGAGAGTATGGCGGCGGTGTGTTCACCGACCTCGGGGATCGGGGCCATGACGGGATCGGTATCCGCCGGCAACCCGGGCGGAACGAGGGCGCGGAGGGGTCCAGCCGAAGATTCGACCTTCCGCCAGCGATTGCGTGCCCGTAGCTGAGGGTGGTCCAGGAACTCCCGTACCGACCTCAGCCTTGCGTTGGCGACTCCGGCCGCTTCGAGCTTGCCTATGATCTCTTCGGCAGTGAGCTGCCCGAAGGCCTGGTCGATCTCCTCATCGAGGCCGTCTCTGTTTGCGAGCCTGTCCGAGTTGCCAGCGAAACGGTCGTTTTCCGCCAGCTCGAGACGCTCCAGCACGACCTCGCAGAATCTCTTCCATTCCCGCTCGTTCTGGATGCCGAGGAAGACGACCTCGCCCTCTGCGCACACGAAGGGGCCGTGAGGGGCTATGGAGGAGTGGCTTGCGCCGCTGCAGGGTGGCTCTTTGTCGCCGTACATGGCGTAGTAGGCAGGGAAGCCCATCCACTCTGCGACCGCCTCGAAGAGTGAGATCTCTATGGCCGCGCCCTCGCCGGCCCGCTCGCGCCGGAACAGCGCGGCCAGGATGCCCGAGTAGGCGTACATGCCAGCCGCTATATCGGCGACCGTGATGCCCGCCTTCGACGGCGTCTCCCGGGTGCCCGTGACCGAGCCGAGACCGGCCTCGCACTGCACGAGCAGGTCGTAGGCCTACTTGTCGCGGTACGGGCAGGGTGACGCCACCGAGAACACCCTGGCCAACCGGGCAAGACCAACGCGGCCCTCAAGATCGAGCTGGATGGGGCCAAGGCGGGTACGAGCGCAGACGGACTGGCGGTAGACACTCGGACGTAGTGATCAAGGGCTGGCGATCGACCGTTTCAGCATCGCCGGCATCTACCTATCCGGCGGTACGGCTCACAGGGTCGAAGGGAACTTCCTCGGCACCGGCCCCTCTGACACCTCCCCGACCGAAGGCAACGGCTACGGCGTGAACGTCTTCAATACAGACGGCTCCACAATCGGTGGCACCTCGCCCAAAACCCGCAACCTCATCTCTGGCAACGCCCATTTCGGCACCTCCTCCTACGGCGTGTGGTAACAGGTCGCGTCTGGCAACACGATCGAAGGGAACCTAATCGGCACCGATACGAA